>JAUVPN010000275.1 GCA_030598645.1 Hyphomicrobium sp.
AGCAATATACAAATACTCCGGTTGATACAGAACTAGTTATTTCAGTTGATGTAGCTTCACGCAAGGCGGAGAGTGTAACTGAGATCCGCATTCCTGGCCTGGGTAGCCTTGGCGTCCTGCCAAAAATGGATTTTGGGTTGGAGTTGCTCTACGGCGCGGCCGATCAGAAGGCGCCGGACGGGACGGTCGAGACGGCCCCCACGCCCGATGATTTGATGATTCGCGGCTCTGTTAAGCATCGCTTCTAAATCCTGCAACGCTCCCTATCTCGTATTGTGAGCCGCTCCAAGCTAATGTGGGGCGATGGCGTAGGAAGTTCTGGGAGGAAAATGATATGGATACGCGCACGATTGTGGTTGCGGCGGTGGTGGTAATTATTGCCGTCGTCGCATACATGCTTGCGGTCGGTGATAAAAAGCCCGCTACCGAGACGGCGGCACCGCCCGCAGTGACGACACCAGCAGCGGAGGTCGCACCGCCGGCTGCGCCGGCAGCAGAAACACCAGCTCCAGCATCTGAGCCAGCTCCGGCAACTGAGGCGCCCGCATCCGAGCCTACACCTGCGCCCACAGCGCCGAGTGGCGAGCCTGCTACCACGCCATAGTGGTAACTCGAGCATCCGCCTTGTTATCGACGGCGTAACCGGGGCTGCTGAGGTATCAGCGCCCCGGTGCTCGACATTGCATGAGCATTAAAGGATGTCGTGGCGAGAAAACGGATCTTCGCGTTGACGGCAGCAGGAGTGCACGTTTTTACCGCTCTGGGTGCGGTGTGCGGGCTTCTGGCTGCGTTGGCCGCTTTTGAGGGCGCTTGGGAACGCATGTTCGCTTGGCTGGGGCTCGCCCTCTTCATTGATGGTATTGATGGCAGCTTCGCGCGCCTCGTCCGCGTAGGCGAGCGATTACCACGCTTCAGCGGCGAGCGGCTGGATCTGGTTGTCGATTATGTGACATATGTTTTTGTCCCAGCGTTGGCTTTGGTGCATGCGGGATTTCTTGATGGATCATTTGGCCTTGTCTTTGCGGCGCTGATCCTACTATCGAGCCTCTTTCACTTCGCCGACTTGGCCAGCAAAGGTGACGACTATAGCTTCATCGGGTTTCCTGCTGTTTGGAACGTCGTCGCTTTCTATATCTTTGCCCTGGGCACATCGACCTGGGTGACCTATGCGATTGTCACTTGCGCTATCGTTCTTACGTTCGTGCCGCTTCGTTGGGTGCATCCCTTCAGGGTCATGCACTTGCGGGCCCTTACCTTGTTGGTGACCATTGTGTGGACCGTGGCAGCTATTTTGGCAGTTTGGCAGGGGTTCCCAACAGGCCCCTGGAACAAAGCGGTGCTTGCGGGTGTTGCCGTCTACCTAATCGGACTTACGATCCTTGGCTCGGTGCGGAGCAGATCGAGAACTTAAGCCACCCGGTTAGTGCAGAAACCTGCAGCACCAACAAGCTGAATGTGAGAGCTTTGCTGGGATTGCTCTATGGCGTCGGTAACGAATGCTGTTTTGATCAGCGCTATCGCGCTTAGCGGATCTGGCGCTTGCGTGTTTGTGAAGTTCTAAACCAGTAACTTGCACGGGCCGGTGAACCGCGAACCGGCCTTTCTTCGGCAAGATAGATGCGATTGACCCAGCCCCGAGTATCGCGATGATTGATCGGACACCAGTAGCCCACGCAGGCGCCAACAATCGTCACGCCGCGCCCGTTCGGGGGGATCGCACCAACCACGGCGTTGGAGGTGGAGGGTCCGCTACGAACATTGAGAACGTCGTATGCTTCGACACCTGCCACTCTAAAGGAAGGCTCCGCTCCCTCCATGACTTGGTCGGTACCCGAAGGTTGTGGGGCGCGTGCAAGCGTGGGTCGAGGAGGGGTTGGCAGCGGCATGGCCGGGGCGGGACGTGTCTCCGTAGCCGCCGAGGCAGCACGCGGTGGTGCAAGTGGGGCCGTGTGTCGTATGGGAGAAAAACGGTTGGCGTCGTCTGATTTTCTCTCGGGCTGTGTATGGCCCAACGCATAGGGACGCACGGTTGGTTGGGTGGGGGGGTTAGACCGCATGGCGATGGTCGCTGTCCCGGTTTTTCCGTCATCGCGGCGCCATAAGATACGCTTGCCCGATTTGCTAAGACGCAGACACTGCAGCTTCCCTTCGAACCATCGCTTCCACTTGTGACAGAGCCGGCCCTTTGAGACCCACCAGCGTCCATTGTCCGATCTGGCACCGAGATAGTTGGCCACCATACCGCCAGCTCGTCCTGCGAGCGCGCCATCTTCCGAATATCGAACCGGAAGCTTCGTTCCCAGCGGGGTGTCAAGGTGGAGCGTCGAGCCGGTGATGGCGTCCTTAATGCCCTGGTTCGACAGGCGCACCGGCTCCGCACTGGCTGACGAGCCAGCCAGTATGCAACCGATGATAATCGCGTGCCGAAGCATACCGTAGGCCCCTGTTTAGAGTCCGTAATCTTATTCTTTGGTTGTCGCAATTTCGTATTGCGACAGGAGTGTGGCAGCAACACGGAGGCTGCTATTAGGGGGCGCTCCGCTTTCCCTATGGCATTGACATTGCGCGGATTTCTCGGAAGAGAGGCTCGCTGAGATTGCCGGCATCCTGGAATGCTCAGACAGACCGTTCTGCCCTATAATCCGCTTGTTAGTACGAGCTAGAGGTAGCCAATGATGTCACGGCCTCGTGTATATATTCTTACACTTATCGTGTTTGCTATAGTTCCGGTGCTATGGGCAACGGCTGTCGTGGCCAAAGACGGGCGCGGCTACGGAGGAGGGCGGGAAGGCCTTCGGCATTTTCCCCCTAAGGACTGCACGCGTATCAACGGCCGCTATGGCTATTACGGCAACCCGTGGTGCAACAAGTTTGAGCAAAGTCGCTGGGATCGATGGAATGCTGGCCGGCGCCATAAATCTCAAAAGAAATGAAGCACAAGAAGCGCGCGACAAGGTCGCGCTCATGCGTCGCTCAAGGCCGTGGATTGGTGCACGAGCATTCTATAAACTCTTGGCTTGAATACGCGCAACGTCGGAGCCAGAACGCATGCCGACCGTCAAACGAATCCTCGTCGCAGACGCAATCCATGAGCAGGGCCGGCAAATGCTTGCTGCGCGCCCCAGTTTGTCCGTCGATGTTAAGAGCGGACTCGATGAAGCCGCCTTGCAAAAGACCATCTGTGACTACGATGCGCTCATTGTACGCTCCAAGACCCGAGTTACCGCGCCGGTCATTAAGGCCAGTAGTCGGTTGAAGGTGATTGGACGGGCTGGCATTGGCGTCGACAATATTGATCTAACGGCGGCAACCGAACACGGAATTGTTGTCTTCAACACGCCCGATGAGAATGCGACGACTACTGCCGAACTCGCGCTGGGGCACCTATTGTCACTCAGCCGCCATCTTCCGCAAGCTGACCGATCGGTGCGACAAGGCAATTGGAAGCCGAGAGACTATATCGGAACCGAACTTTCCGGAAAGACGATAGGCGTTATTGGCTTTGGAACGATTGGTCGCATTGTCACGCGCCGCTGCCTTGCGTTTCGCATGCGCGTCCTGGCATATGATCCGTACGTAGTTCCCGAGGTTGTTCGAGAAACCGGGGCTGAACCCGTAGACCTTGAT
>JAUVPN010000018.1 GCA_030598645.1 Hyphomicrobium sp.
AAAGGCCTCCTCGCCGCGAACCTCGCCAACGATGATGCGGTCAGGCCTCATACGCAGGGCATTTTTGACGAGTTCGCGCTGCCGGATCTCGCCATTGCCCTCGATGTTTGGAGGCCGCGTTTCCATACGGGCGACGTGCTGCTGTTGCAGCTGAAGTTCTGCAGCGTCCTCGATCGTAATCAGGCGTTCCTTGTCTGAAATATGCTCGGACAGGGCATTGAGCATTGTTGTCTTTCCGCTTCCGGTGCCGCCCGACACCAGGATTGAGAGCCGGCACTTGACCACGTGGGCTAGAAGATTGGCGACGGCCGGCCTGAGAGCGCCTACCTCCACCAGCCGGTCGAGCGAAAACCTACGGCGGGAGAACTTGCGGATGGAAACCAGCGGACCGTCGACAGCAACCGGTCGCACCGCAACGTTGACTCGCGAGCCGTCAGCGAGGCGCGCATCGCACAAAGGATGCGCTTCATCGACCCGGCGTCCCACCCCCGAAACCACCTTGTTCACGATGCGGGTCAAGTGCGCCTCATCTTTGAAAACGAGGGGGACCCGCTCGAGCAAGCCGAAACGCTCTACGTAGACACATTCGTGCGTATTAATAAGGATATCACTAATGGTGGGGTCCTTGAGCAGCGGCTCGATCGGCCCCAGGCCGGTCATTTCGTCAATGAGTTCTTCAACCAATGACTCAAGCTCTGAGGAGTTGACCGGTAGACGCTCCTCCAGCACGAAGCCCGAAACAAGTTCTGACAAAGTGGCCTTTAGCTCTGCGTGCGATGCTTTTTCCACCGCCGACAGGTTCATCTCGTCGAGCAATTTGCAGTGCAGTCGCATCTTTGCATCAACAACACGCCTTGGCAGACCGCCACCATCTGTCGCCATTTCCGCGACGTCTCCCCCAGAGTCGACCTGTGTTTCTGCCAAGCTGCGGGCAGCCTCGGTCTCAACCTGTAAATCAGGCGTATCGACCCTCATGGCTCCAAATCTACCGAACATGACTTATGCCTTTCTATTTAACCCAACCGTCGCTGTGCCGCCCCATTCTGGCGTCCGCGAGAGAAGGTCAGCGAGCCTCCAGTATCGCCTTCAAAGCATTGCTGACTGATTTCCCTCCTGGGTTGGCTGCCATGACCACGCCCCGGTTCTGCTCTTCGACGAGCCGCTTGCCGGCATCGGGAACGAACCCAGCCAGGTACTTGCCAAGGATATCCGTGGCGTGCTGCTTTTTTACGCCTGCGGTGCCCAGCCAGCTGCTCTTGTTCACGATGACTGATTGGGCGGCGTCGATCTCACATTCGTTTGCGATCAGTTCCGCCAACCGCCGCGCCCGGCGTAATCCGGCAACAGACAGATCAGTGACGATAAAGAAACGGTCCACACCGCGGACGACAGATTTGCACCACGGCATCCAAACCGGAGGCATGTCGAGAACAAGATCGTCGAACTTGGCCGAGGCAAGGTCCAGCAGCCGCCCAATGACTCCCGAACTGACAGTATCGTATGCCGAAAGTGAAGCGGGTGCGGCGATCACAGACACGCCGCTCGCATGGCAGCTCGACATGACATCGAGAAGCTGCGCATCGAGCCTATCAGTGGTGGTGGTAATCTCCGTCAGATCGAGATTAGGCTCGACGTCGAGGTAGTCGGCAAGACGCCCCGACTGGAAGTCGAGATCGACGAGACACGCTCGTGCAGCTTTGCCCTTACCGGCAACGGCAGCCAGCGCATTGATTGCAAGCGTTGTTGCGCCGGAGCCTCCCACGGCGGAGAAGAAGGCAAAGCAGCGCGCGCGGACCGCGCCATTTTGGCCTTCGTCCGGGTTGACGGCCTTCTCGCAGGCGGTCGCCAAATCCTCATCCGTGCAGTCATGGGGGAGCCAATCGGAAACCCCGAGCCTGAAAAGCCTGCGCGTGGCCTGGGTGCTCAACGCGCCTGAGACCACGATCACTGGCGCTGGTGGCCGCGCGCTGTTTATGAAATGCTCGAGCGCAAGAAGATTTCCGTCGTCGTCTCCCTCGACCTGCACAACGATCACCGAGGCATGCGCGCAGAACTCATCCGCTCCCACCATGCGCGAGAGCGGACGGGACGTCCCTTCAATATGAAAACGCTGGGCTGTATCCAGGAGCTTTCCAAGTCGCTCGGCCAGCCCTCCGTCGGCGGATACGACCCGTACCAGATGTCGGTTTGCTCCTATGTTGAGAGGCTTAGAGCACATGGTCATCCTCCATTAACCGCTGTTGCGAGATCCTCGCCTGTCGCTGTCGTGCGCATTGGCGGCATGGTGACGGGACCCAGCCCGAGCAGGCCGCTCAGGAAAGCGTAATTGTATGCGAGACCTGTCAGTTCGAGCGTTATGGTAGGGACCGGCCCCCCGGGACGTGTGACAAAACCCAAACCAGTGTGCTGGTAGGTGATCACTACGTTCTGCGGCTGGATCCGGTCAAAGATGTCACACATACCGGCGAAGCCATCCGGTCCGATGGTTCCGCATGTTGTTTGACCACGACCATAGATGATTGTGTTCATGGCGGATGTGCTGTACGAGCCGCCATTGCTGCAGCTCTGGGTCGCCCCGGAGCACACGCGCGTCGCGAAGGGCGGCATCGGCTGACCGGGGATGGCGCCTCCTTCTAGACCAGTAATGTTGGTCAAGTCGGAGGAAACTGGATCGGACACCGAGGCGAGTCGAACACCTTGCTGCAGGGCCTTCGACGCGCTGTTCCACTGGTACCAGCCAAGCGCGAATTCAACCACACCGCCAGTCAGAACGAGAAAGAAAAAGACCACAATCGTGAACTCGACCATGGAGGCACCTGATTGATCTTTTCTAAGACGGGTGAGGAGGATGCGCATGGAGCTATTCCGTGATCACGTTGGGTTGTCCGGGATCACGCGTTCCTCATGTTGGACGTTGATCGTTATCGGCGATGAAATGCCGAGCACGCTTAGGAACCCGAGGCCGGGATGATTGACCGAGGTCGCAACCTGAACAATCTTGATCGGGTCGGCACCCCGATAAGTTCGCTCGCCGGTCCCGGCGTTGATGGGGTTTGCAATGTCCTGCACGGAAATCGTTATGTCGCCGGCGTTCCACCACGACACGCGTTTCTCAATTCCACCGACGGAACCCGTCAACGCGATGTCTTTGGCGTCCGCCGCCGCGGCCAAAGGATCGGGGAACCGAGCGGCGTAGCGTGACGCGTCACGCAGACCCGTGGTGATCAGGTGCTGGTGGTAGAATGTTTGGCCGAACTCCGCGATGCCCAATCCCAAAAAGACGAGGAAAGGTGTAACGAGTGTCATCTCAATCAGGGATGCGCCCCTCTCGTCCTTGAAGAAGTTAGCGGTACGTAACATGGGCAACCCCATTGTCTGTCACCTGTAGAGTTGAATAATGTCGCGGACGATACCATTGGCGGTATTACCCGGTTCAATGACGTCCACAAGTTCGGCATAGATGTCTTGATCGGGACCCTGTGAGACCGGTTTCGTCAGAAACATCTTCACAAAGGCCTTCACGGGAACGGGTGGTCCACTGTTGCCTGAACTGTCATCAGCAACGTTGTTCGCTTGGCAGTCGATCGCCGCAATAAAGAGGTGCCGGCGGTCCGGTTCGTCACTGAGCCCGCCACCGCCATAACATTGCGGCATGCCAACTTCTCCTCCCGAAGAAGGCGTGTTGACGAGGGCGTTATCGATCTCGTAGCGATAGACCTCGTGGCGCGAGGCAGGATTTGCATTCGAATAAGGAATCGCCGCGAGGTTATTTGCATCCTTGTAAGCGTCGATGTCCCAGACACCATCTCCCATGCGCCCGCCCATAAAGGGGCAGCTGTCGGTAGCAACGCAATTGTCATCGGGAAATCCCCGGAGACCCGGATCGTCGGGATCCGGCGAGGCATTGCAGGCGTTTCCGTTGTGCCCATATCCCTTCCGAACATTTTTCGCCGGTCGGAAATTCACATCATTTTTCTTGCTGCTAAACGGACCATCATACATGTCGAACCGGACATTGAGGCCTTGATCGGCAGAGGCAATGAAACCCGGACGCAGCTGGACGCCGTTTTGCTCGAAGCAAGCTGGCGGGCTTACGAGTCCGAGCATCTCCCTTATCGTATCTGCACCTTGCCCATCTGGCGGTTGCAAAAAGCCATAGTTGCCGGACGCATACTGGGACGATGCCCCGCCCTTTTTGCGTAGGACAATCTGGCGTCTTTTGACGGCCGGATCCTTGACCGCATCGAAGATCGACGTTCCACTGCCCTCAAACGGATTGCACATGAACATAGGCGTGAACTGGCAGACCGCGGTCTTGAACCCGGCGACCGCCCGTGCGCTAGCAGTGACTGTGTCGCTTCCTCCAAGGAAAGATGCTGGAAAAACTGACGTGAGGTTCTGGGTTGTCACCGTCACTTCGACGTAACGGGCCTGCGTCGCGTCAACTGTGTCATAAGAGGCGCCGATCGCGGATGCATCATTAGCCGGCAGACCGCTTAGAAAGCGCGCATTGCTTA
The DNA here is from genome assembly GCA_030598645.1 of Hyphomicrobium sp. The sequence goes on from JAUVPN010000018.1 coordinate 4,518, forward strand.
CCGCGATCTGCGTTGGACCGGCGTCGGAGAACCGGTGCTGGTTCTGCACGAGATTGGCGATGGCCGCATTGGCGCGTGTTATCGCGGTCGGCTTTCCGTCCAGCTCCGCAGCACCGGCCAGCGCCAGGGCATCAGCGCCTTTCTGCAGCAGTGTTTGAAGGTTGTAGAGCTTGGAGGCATCAACCGCTAGAAGCGCGCCCCCCACGAGAACAGGCAGCATAATCGCCACATAAATGAGAACGGCTCCCCGTCGCTCGGCTGCAAAACGGGAGGCTAACCGCAGAATTGCATTGTCTATTTGGTCAAGTTTCTTCATCTGGTCCACGCGATATCAGTCCGACCTGTTATCGACAGAGTGCCGATTGAGGGCCCCCTCAGTTGCCGTCAGCGACAATGTCCTGCGTTGCTAGCCCCTTCGGTTCTTCCACCTTATCGGCCTGATACCGCCGACCTGCGATGAGAAGGCGTTCGCCATCCACATCGATTCTCGCGTTGCGAGCAGTGCGCGGCCACGGATCTATTGTTTGCACGGCAATGTTGTGGGCAACGGCGTTACCGGCCCCAGGGGTGATGTTGTCGCGCCGCGCCCGGTAGTACTCGAATGGATCGTCATCAAAATAAAGGCTCGAGCAGCCTGAAAGCCCGCCGAAACCAAGGACCAATAAGACAACGCCGAGCACCCGAGCAGCCGTCCACCTATTTGTACGAGACATATTCTTCAACCTCTGGTTCCCAGCCGAATTGAATATCGACTATGTGTCCGTATGGACTGTCCCATTTCTTGTCGACTTCCATCCGTCCGCGCAGGAAGAAATCGCGGTCGTTGGCCGCCAGGGTCTTATCGAGGGGAGTAATCAAACGTTGCCCCGGCACGGCCGGACGTACGAGCCTGGGCGTTACGATGATCACCAGATCCGACTCTTCCTTTTCATACGAGGCGCTCCGAAACAGGGCTCCGATCACCGGCACCTGTCCAACCCATGGCAGCTGATGTAGCTGTTTATTGTTTCTGGTCTGGAGAAGACCAGCAATTGCGAAGCTCTGTCCGTCCCGTAGCTCCACGGTGGTGGCGGCGCGGCGCACAACAAGGCCCGGTATCTTTGTGCCATTGATCTGAATCCCATTATTAAAGTCGAGATCGCTCACCTCGGGTTTAATCTTCAGGTTGATCTGGCCATCGCCAAGTACGGTTGGCGTGAACGCCAGTCCGACACCGAACTTTTTAAACTCGAGCGTGGTTCGAAAATCATCCGCCTGAACGGGGAAGGGAAATTCGCCGCCCGCGAGGAAGTTTGCAGTATCGCCAGATAGGGTCACCAAATTTGGCTCTGCAAGGCGGCGGGCGAGGCCCTTCTCCTCGAGCGCATCAATAATGTTGTCGACGCTGGTGTTGTTGTTGTTCACGAGCCTGGTGATGAATGTGCCGAACGGGACAGCGCCCGAAGGAAAACCCCCGACCCCCGGAATAAAACCCGTCAGACCTTTGAAGCGGTTTGTTTTTGCATCCCAGGCAAGCCCCAGGTCTCTGGCAGCCGTGTGTTTCGCTTCAACGAAGCGAACCTCAAGCATCACCTGCTGGGCAGCGCGCACCGTGAGCGCGTTTGAGAAGCAACGAGGGATCCCACCATTGTGGTTATCGTTTCCGCCAGCCTGCTGCTTTGAGTTAGGTGGCTTACCCTGCTCGGAAGGCTGGTTACCGCCAAAGCGCACGGCCTGTGGCCCCGACGGTCCGCTAGAGGATCCCCCTCTACAGTTCGCGGTGAATTGTTCGGTGATCTCCACGGCCCGCGCCACTGACAGCGCGCTGCCAACCGAGCCGCCAAGCAGGATGCGGCCGTTGGCAGTCCGGAGTCTAAAATCGCCGTCGGGTATGCTTTGCTCTAGCTCCTCCCTCAGCCCCTCGATATCATAGCTAACTTCGATTTCCACGACGCCGAGCAGTTGCTTGTTGGTGTCGAACAGCATCAGTCGCGTCACGCCGATGTCTTTGCCGACCACATAAATCGTGCGATCTGTAAGAGGCACGACGTCGGCGATCGAAGCATTAGCAATAAGCGCCTCAGCTATGGGCGTGTTGGCGCGGAAGGTCTCTGATTTGTCGATCGTGAGCCGGAGGCGGGAGACATGGGACGGATCATTCAGTTGTAACAGCTTATCATTGGCGAGGGCCTCACCGGTCGCCACGATGAGAATAAAGAGCGCCATCAATAACGTGAAATGCGGCTTGAGGGCGACAGTCTCGCGGACAGGACCGAACCAGCGGGCCGCGGGTCGATCCGTTGCGAGATGTCGGTGACCGACAGCGCTTGCTAAATGGCGGGCGCGCAATGAAACATATTTGATCATGTGCACGGCTATCCTTGATACGCTGCGGAGTTTCTAGAAGATTCCGGAACGCCAACTATGACACTTGCCTATCCTGATTCGCGTCAGCATGCGGTGTCATCGAAAGCTCACGTTTTCGGTTTCAAAGGCCACAGGGACGGGTGAAATGATTCTTTCCAGCGCTGACTGCCGCCCATCACGCTTTCTACCCAGGGCAAAGCTGGAGGGTTTGGGTTCGGATGATACGGTGTATTCTGTGCGGCGAACCGCACGCGTCACCGTAATTTTCCCGGATCGTTTGACGGGGCCAGCTTGAGTATTCAGGCTGTGGGGCTCGGCAGCCAACTCGGCGGCACTTATCCGCTGGGTAATGGACTGCGCCATGAATCCGGCCGGGCGGAGAGCCAGTGATAGGTTGCCTACATTCGAGGCCAGCGCCACACGCTGAGCATCGACCGTCGAGACTTCAAGGGTGACCGCTTTTGCGATGATAGGCTGCTCTGTTCGATCATCGGCGAGCTGATCGATGCCAAGAACACGGACATTTTGCAAGATCACATCGTTGAAAAATTTCCGGCTTTTGGCGTTGTTCGGGTCGGTTTCGGTCCGTGTGAGCAGGACATCCACCCTGTCGCCGGGCAGGACGAAACCCGCGATACCGTTCACATCATTGACGCGGATCGTCACCGCTTTCATGCCTTTCTCCAGAAGAGAAGACAGCGACGCGCGCTGGCCAGGCCCCGTGATCTTCCACTTCAGGATTGGCTCATTAGCCTCGATCGCGGAAAGCGCGACTCGACGATCGCTGTCGCCGAGAAGTTGGGCGATGGTGGTGAATGTGCCCTCTGGTGCGACGCCAGCAGTCCATTCGACTTCGCGGAGGTTGGAGGGTGAGAGCTCGGTTCCGAAACGCAGACCCTCGTTGGCGATTACTATGGTTGTCGACGCAGCGCGTTTCTCAATGATCACCGGTTCGCCGGACTGACGTTGCTGTTCCAGCCAAGTCTGCGCCATGTAGCCTGAAACGGCTGCCAGCGCGGCAGCAATGCCAAGCATCAGAACGGTACTTAATCGCATAACTTTCATCCGTTATTCCGAGGGTTTCAATTAAATTTAGCTGAAGGGGACAATGGACAGCCGTGCCGACTCCCCTTCAACACTCTTGTAAAAAGCCCCGGGCCAACCATGACCGCGTAGAACAACAGAGCCCTATGTTCCAGTAGGAGCGGCGGGTGCCTACCAGGCTCCGTCCAGCGTGGTCCAGGCAAGCGTGATCTTGGGACTCTGCAACGCGATTGTGCCAACCGCCACGGCCGTTATGAGACCGATCAAGATTGAATACTCGACCATCGAAGCGCCGCGGTCGTCCCGACAGAACCGGGTGACGATAGATTTGATTGCAGACATGGATGAAACTCCCCGCTGATGTTGCTACAGTACCCACTTATCGGTGGGCGGTTTCGTCGAAACCGGCGTGCTAGAGATTTTGAAGAAAGGCGAAAGCCCTTCTCTGATTCTCTGAACGACGCTGTGAGGACTCCTAGCACTCTCTCAAGCGCAGCCCGCTCTTGCACAACATTCGCGAACAGATTCTCTCCATGCTACAAACAGATTCTCGCCATACCGTTGCCCATTTGGCTCACCAACTGGTGTCCAGCGTTGTCCAGGCAGCAACGATCTTGGGACTCTGGCCGGCGATTAGCACAACACCTGCGGCGGTGATGAGACCGATCAAGATCGAATACTCGACCATCGAGGCGCCGCGGTTGTCCCGACAGAACCGGGTGACGATAGATTTGAATCTAGACACGTGTATTACTCCTTATTCTGGCACTGGGCTTCGCCCAGCTTGATTTGCGCATGTTTCGATGAAGTCCGCGCGTGTAGTTCAAGCAAGGAGCAAGTGGTTCGCCGAGCTACGAACTTACGCACTATTGCGCATTAAGGAGGCTAACATAATTGCAAGTTCGGCATTTTCTTTCCGTTGAAGAAGTTCAAAAAAATATGAAGTTCAGCCATTAAAACAATAGTTTTAATTTACCTATTACTAAGCTTAAACAATGGGCAATAGGCGCGCAGGTATCGTTATGAGCGAGGCCGAACCAATTGCCAGGCCATAGGGGCAAAGCCCGCGCCGCGCCCAGCGGGGGACCAACCCGTCCAAATGCACTGAAACCAGATAGAAAATACCTTTATCACTCCATTTCGTCGCCGCGAGAACGCCGAGCGCCAGGACGGCGCCGATCAATGTCGTAAGCGTGACAAGCGAGAAGATTTGCGACGGTCCGGCCCATAGTGAGACAGCAGTCATTAATTTGACATCGCCGCCAGAGAACCAGCGAAGGGCGAAAAGAAGAAACCCGACGGCAAATACGCCGAGCGCCACCAACAAATGGTTCCAAACCGGCATCGAATATTCGGAAAAAGGAATATGCAAAAAGAATAAAACAATCAATGCGCCGGAAACCCAGTTAGGGATTTTTAGGTGGCGGGCGTCCGTGACCATCGCGTAGATAACGAGGAAGACGAACCCTATCGCAAATAGGTGGGCCATAAATTCCCTCTCGTCATTTGCTTTCACCACCGTGTGCCGCGCGCGCCCGCGCTACGCCTTAAGCCAAGGCCATGCCATTTGCCGCCCAAACTAAGGCATGAATTTGTAGGGCGTTGGCGTTGAGCTGGCGTTTGATGCGAACCAACCAGCCATCTGCTAGACTTGGTGCCCAATCTCTGGACAGCCCGGGCGGCGGAATTCCTGTTGATCGGGTTTGCTCTTAATGACGCCAGTTTCTCGGTCTGCCAGCGCATAGTGTGTGCTTCACCCTGCCTTATGTCCCCGGCAAAAGACAAGTGCACACTCCAGCAGCTCTTGAGCAACATTCAATGCCTTGTAGAGATCCGCGCGCGCGGCGGTCCGGTTTGGAGCAGACACTCGTCCTTGTGCCGCTCGACCCATCGGGACCGCTTCGCATTTCAATCCTTCGCTAGCTGTTTGAAGAGGCCAAGTATACTCATTTTAACAGCCCCTCTCCGAGCTGCTCGCTCTAAGGCGCAGGGCCGAACTCACTTCGGCCTATAGCAGCTGGTCTCGATCTCGGCCACGAGCTGGCGCATTGACTGACCAGGATACGATGCCTGCCTCTGCAGCCGCGTGTCCATCGCAACACCGACTACCTTCTCGATACGAAACGCCATTTTAGTCAGAAACGGCGTCGTCTCGTTTAAAAGATCACAAAACTTGCACGGCGCATACATCGTAAGTTTGACAGGAGGCTCAGGCGCCACTCGGCGCCGAGCAGTTTGCATTAAGCATGACAGGCACACTTGGCGCACAGGTGCTTGCAACTTGCTATGTTGAGTGAAGTAAAAATTAAGTATTCGCCGTCTGCGAACCTCACGGAGTTGCACCTCATGCTCTCGTCACGAAAATGGACGGCCGGCGACTGATGCATTGCCACGGGTTTTTGAATGTGGTGGTGAGAGCACCTGCTAACCTCGTAAGCTAGCCAGCGTAAGTAGTATGCGGAGCAACGTAAGCATCTCTAAAATCATGACGGCATTGGGCGCCCTCCTTTGCTTGGTCATGGTGAACGCCACTGCCTGTTTTGCCGTGGGTGTTCCGGCCGCACCGGCCGGGGTTTACGACGACATCAAGCATGACGTTGCGCGTCGTGGGGGTGGTGGTGGGCGCATGGCCGGCCGCGGGGGTGGTCGGCGTGGTGGGTTCAGTCGCGGTCGCCGAGGTAGCAGGGCATTCAAGGGTCGCGGCCATAGAGGCGGGAGGGCCTTTAAGGGTCGCGGCCATAGAGGTGGGAGGGTCTTCAGGGCGCGGAAGAACCGCTTTGATGCATTGCGCGGTGGCCGTGGCAACCTATTCAATAAATTTCGTAGCCCATATCGAGAAGGGCGTCACGCCTTAGGCAAGTGGGGTAAGCGATATCAATTCAGGGGTCGGAAAAGAGGGGGGTATCGCGCCATGCGTCACCGTGGACACCGACATGGATTAAGTGGGCGCAGACGGGCTGGGCAGTACGCACACTTCGGTAAGCGGGCAACTGATTTCAGTGCCTATTGGCATCGACGGAAGTACGCACGCCATGTGCGCGGCGGCTTCGGACGGCTTCGCCATAGAAGGGGATATTGGTCAAACGATTTGCGCGGCACGTACCGACGTCACAAGTACGGATATCGTTACCGGCACGGAAACGACTTCCGCGACCGTGACGGCCGCTTCCCTTGGGTGGGTCTGCCCTGGACTCCTTACTATTTTGGCCCTGAAACCGTGGGCGACTTTGTTTGTCAAAAGCTTTATGAGACTGCTCTCACAGTGGACAATTCTTTCTACTGGGATGACTACCACACTTCGTGCGACGATCCTGAGGCCTATCCTTGGTTCGAAGCCTACCTGACCTCACCTGATTTACCTCTGCGAAAATAAAGAGAGAGCCGGGTTTCACGCCGGATACTCTTTTTCTGAGCTTCGGCATCGTAAAACAGTTGAGCTTGAGAGAACGCGAACACGTAGCCTAATGACGCTATACGATGCGCAACATTCGATAACCAAAAAATGTTGCCTGCGACGTTCTCGCTATCCACTCAATGGCACACAATATGTTGCTGCTCGGGGAACAGAACCTTAGCGTCGAGAATCTTCCTTCCAAGCTGGCTCGTCCATGCCATCGCCTCGAGGACCTCCTGCGATTTTTTCTTGCATAGGAGCACACAGGAGGGGTGGCTGAGCGGTTGAAGGCGCACGCCTGGAACGCGTGTTGGCGGGCAACCCCCTCGAAGGCTCGAGCCCCCCCCTCCGCCAAGCTCATTCTAATCATTACAACTCATTAGAGATCACGGCCCGCCAATACGCCGTTTGAAGCAGCGGCCTGCGCAACAATTAACATGCGCGCAAGGACCCATTGCACATCACGCCTCAACTCGAGAACTCACAAAAAGGAGCACAGAAAGGCGGACGCGGCTAGGGACTATTTCATGACGAAGGCTAATGAGTTGACTTCTGTATTTGTGAAGCAATGCCGTAAGGCTGGTGTTTATCGTGACGGTCAAGGTCGCATGCTGCGCTTTGAACCGACGGGGACGAAGCGCTAGGTGCCGCGCATTGCTCCCGCACGGGCCTACTTCTTGATCGTGCTGTCTTAAGGCACCCGTGAAGTCTCTCAAATAGAAAGCGCAGTTGCGCGGACAGGAGGCAACGTTCTTGCCTCACGCTGAGGCCGACCCAGAGGAGGCTGGCGAGAGTGAAGGCCAGCGATCCTGTTATTAGTCTCACAAGCCTTCAAATCGCTTGCCAGCTATCCTCGTGTATCTGGCCGTGTGGAGCGGTCGGGATCTAGCCCGCTACCATCGCTCGCTGGCTTTCGCTAAGCTACTGCCTCCGGCACGCATCAAATTGTTATCTGGCGACCGCCCTATAGATGCCGGAGCGGCTCAAATCGGTGGCGCTTGCTTTCCTGCGTTGTCTTGCCCGCCAACCATCGCGCCATAGTTCTAAGGTTTTAGCCTCGCCCACCTGGCTTTCGGACGAGCATCAAGATCAGATCGCCGACAACTACGAGCAGGCGTTTTTGCCCAACAACTGACCGGCTTGAGGCAACACGTTGACTACGTCGAGCCGCTGCAGGCAAAGATCGTGGCTGGCTTCACACGCCCTGCAATCTTCAGTCTTTGACTGCTGAGGAAAAAATCTCGAAGGGTGCCCGGACTATTTAAACGGGCGATGGTATCGGTATGGTAAGACTTTCTCGTGCCTCCCCCAGTCCCATCCCCAACTGTGGCGGTAGCAATGACTACTGCAGAGACCAGGCTCATCAGTTCGCCACATGCATCGACGGAAACACTGGCGGCGCCACGCGCGCCGCCAATCTGCCTTTTCGAATTGGCTCGCGGTGTGGGTCTCAGCGGATAACTTATTCAGAATGCCGCTTGCCGCCGGGGTGGCCTGAGCCGAACCACCTAAGACAAAGCAGGCCAGCGCAACAGTTACAATAGATAGGGGGACAAGGCGGTTCATCACTTGGGTCCTTCCCGAGTTCTGGCGCATGCGCTGCCTCAGATACCAGCTTCATGACGCGCGGACCTCAGACTCGCCGCACCTAATGTATAGATCTGGACCATGACGATGTCTGTTGCTCGAGGGCCACAATTCTCTGGAATAACTCAGGTAATACGCGGAGCGCTTCATGCAGATCTGCATGAGAACGAGCCCTACAGACGCCAACGGCTCGCCAACGTTCCCGGGCGCGCCTTCTTCTTGACCGTGCCGTCTTAAGCCCCCCTAAAATCTCCATCTGGCGATCGCCCAATAAACACTAGTGCGGCTCATGTCGGCGACCGCCTGATCGCGCGTTTCAGCCCTAGATCATGCTTTTAAGGCTGCACGGATTCAACGGGCTTCCACGCTCGCTGAGATAACCCGCATATGCGGGAGCCCTACTGATCTTTGCGCTCGCCCGGCGCAGGCGGCGACCTGGACGCCCTCGTTGCCAACGACGGAGACAAGAAAGTCCTGCTCAATGATGGCACCAGCTCCGTCACCGACGACCCAAAGCCGCCCGGGTTCACTACTTTCTCAAGGGTCGCCCTCCGCGACCTTGATGGGGATTGCGATCAGCCGGCGGTTTATGAGAACGGCCTCATCAACATCGATCCGGATGGGCTGTTGCCGGACATAAATGTCGATATGCCGACATAATGATCTAGACCAGTTTTTTTTTAGACTCCTCTTGACCGCGGAGTACTGGTCGGGTCGCCGACGATGGATGCGACACTGTCTAATGTCTGCTTTGGGTAACAAGCGGACTTCGGGGCATGCGTCAGAAATGTCTGTCTTACATCGAACACTGCAATGCTCTCTTTCGCCGCTCCAACGTTCCAAGACGGGAACGGATCGCCAGCGGCAAAGACGGTTTGCGCAAACAGCAGAGTAGTGACACCAACAGCAACACGAAGCATACGCGTTACGGCAAAAGTTCCTTTGACCTTAATGGATAAATGGGACGGCGGGAGGATATTGCCCCCCGCCGTCGTAGCTTGCTTTCCAAGGTGGCGAGCAACACCCTTCGTCAGCCACCAGATGGTATAAGTTTTTCCATTACCTGGTCGAGACTGAAGCTGGCGGGCTTCTGTCTAGGTGGAAAATCCTGGAAGGTCTCCAGGAACTTCCCAACATATGCTTGTGCCGGGACCAATAGGTAGGCTCGGTCGAGCACCCAGTCGAAGTACGTGTTGGAGGTGATTGTGGCCCGCTCATAAGGGTCGCGCCGCAGATTGAAAATCAGCGGTATGCGCAAGGGTACGAAGGGCTCCATCCACACCCGCAACGTGCCTGGTGACTTCTGCTCCATAAAAATGAGCTTCCAGTCGAGATACCGGAGCGCCGTGAGATCACCGTCATCTGAGAAATAAAAGATCTCCTTGCGGGGGCTTTTCTCGGTCTCCCCAGTTAGCAGCGGTAGGATATTGTATCCGTCAAGGTGCACATTATAAGTGCGCCCGATTGCCGGAACCCCGCCTCGCAAGAGTTGTTCCTTGATGTTCGGATCGCCTGCAGCTGCCAAAAATGTCGGCAGCCAGTCCATGTGGTGTGCAATCTGGTTCGTGACAGAGCCTGGCTTGATTTTTCCAGGCCAACGCACAAATGCTGGAACGCGCCAACCGCCTTCCCAGTTCGTATTTTTCTCACCGCGGAATGGGGTCGAAGCCGCATCTGGCCAGGTATTGTAGTGGGGCCCGTTATCGGTCGAATAGAACACCAGCGTGTTGTCAGATATTCCCAGCTCGTCCAGTAGATTGAGAAATTTTCCAATGTGCATGTCGTGCTCGACCATGCCATCGGAGTACTCGTCTTGACCCGAAATGCCGTCGAGTTCCGGTTTGACATGCGTGCGGAAATGCATGCGCGTACCGTTCCACCACACAAACCAAGGCTTGCCGGCTTCTTGCTGCTCGCGGATGAAGGCAATGGCCCGGTCTGAGGTCTCATCGTCAACCGTTTCCATGCGCTTCTTGGTAAGCGGTCCGGTATCTTCGATTTTTTG
>JAUVPN010000054.1 GCA_030598645.1 Hyphomicrobium sp.
AAAACCGACGCGTTTATGGCAGTTACAGAGCTCACCGTTGTGGCGCCCAATCATCCGCGCCTGCTTGCGCTCTTGGCCGGGGCGTGCGCTACCGCGGGAGCAAACATCGCGAGTGCTCAAATCATTTCAACACGCGATGGCTTTGCCCTTGATACCTTCCTTCTCAATCGTGGGTTCCAGGATGACGAAGATGAGATTCGGCGCGGCAAGCGCATTGGCGAAATGATGGGCCGGCTTATGAGAGGCGAGGTCTGGCTCGATGACCTTCTGGCCGCGCGCCCCTCTTCGCCTCCTCGCCTGAGAGCCTTCACGGTCGAGCCCGAGGTCGTTATTGACAATGCTCTATCCGACCAATTCACGGTCATTGAGGTGGCGGGACGAGACCGCGCGGGCCTGCTCTATGAACTGACGAAGGCACTGTCTGACATCTTCCTCGACATTACCTCGGCGCACATCACGACAATTGGGGAAAAGGCGGTCGACGCGTTTTACGTGACCGACTTGACGGGTAAGAAGATCACCCATGAGCCGCGGCAGGAAGCGATCCGCCAGAGACTGGAGATGGTTTTTGCGAGCTCGGAGGCTTGACGCGCCGGGTTCGTAGTCCTCTGATATTCAGAGGGATCATCCGATGCCTCAGCGCGTTATAATGAGCTCAACACGGCGATCCAGCTGGTAGAGGTCCTCGACCTCATACTCGCCACGCTCTACGTGAGCGAACGGCTCCGATTCGCCCTTGGGGACAAGTTCCAGTTTGCCTTCGAAGCCCGAGGCCCTGAGAAAGCGCTCCACTGTAGCAAGTCGTTCGCGCGAAAGGGCCATGTTGAGCTCTTCTGATCCGCGTTCGTCGGCGTGCCCCGTCAACGCTACTTTCGGAAATTTCTTTATTTGCAAGTACTCAAGCAGCAGTGAGGCTGCCTTCCTGCCTTCATCGGTTAGGGTCGCCTCATTGAAAACGAAGGTGATGGGTACGGGAATTGTCTTGCGCAAGGGTGGTGCGGCGCCTGTAACGGGTGCCTTAGGACCGGTGCCGCGTGCTGTTGTCGCCGTTAGAGAACTTTGCGCGGGTGGTAATGTCGGGGCGCTGTTCGTTGGTGACACCGTCGGGGCAATGTTCGTTGGTGACACCGTCGGGGCAGTGTTCGTTGGTGACACCGCCGGGGAGCTACGCGGTATAGGCCCCGTTGGGGAGGTTTCGATCGCAGTAATAGCTGTTGGCACCGTATCGTCAGCCTCTGCTGCGGGTGCGACGGGTTCGCGCTCCACCGCTGCCTCTCGGCGCGCTGCGGTGCGTGCCGTTTCTATCATTCCTTCGAGGTTCTTTAGCAAATTAGACGTGACTGTTCCTGCTGTTTGGCGCGCGCGAGGTCCACGCTGATTCGCGCTACCGGCTACCGGTGCAGTGGTTTCGCGTTGATCGATATCTGCGCGCGTGGGCGTGTTTTTGTTCGCCCCACGTTTGGCGGCGATCTCGTTATCCTGTTTTGACGGCTCTTTTGATTGCGACGGCCTTTTTGCAACGACTTTCAAATCCGGATCATCATTGGCGAACTCATGATCGACTGCCATCGTCCATTCGCCATGCTCGTCGGCTTCAGTCGTGCCGACCTCTTGACCGTCCCCCAGAACAGTGACGGTGGCGCGCGGTGCCGTGCGGCCTGCGAACACGGAAGTGCCACTAGGATCAATTCGCGCGATGTCAAACTCGGCGAGCAACCCTTCGGCTGGGGCGGGTTCGGCTCGCGGGGTCGTGCCACCCGCACCTAGATCGGCCTCTGACTTGGGCGTCGTGGTTGCAACGCGCGGCGATTCAATGGTGGGAAGGCGCGCGAACTCTGGAAGACGCAGGGGGCCAAAAACCGTCCATGCCGCTCCTGCGAGCAGCAACAGCAGCAAAACGACGACTGGCCCGACCAGGCGAGTCATGGGTTAAATTCCACTTCTTGCCCCGCCCCTCGTTCGAATTCGCATTGTCCAGCAAAAATTAGGCGTGTTCAAGCCTGCGGCGAATAGTGAGGAAGAGCCGCACAAACGTTGCCAATCTAGCGATGTACGCCAAGAACAGAATGCCAATGCTACTAGTAGGCTTGCTAAGAAGCCACCTTTCAGGATCTCCTATTAAGGCGATTCTGCTGTAGTTAGTCCCGCTGTTGGCAATTGCGCCGGCTGTATTGCAGAGCGACGCTGAATCCCGAAGCTTGGTAGACCATGCGCTATGATGCGCTAAAGGTCCTTGCCCTCACCGCATCGCTCCGCTACCGCTCACGACCCATGAGGCTTTATCGATCCTTCGCTACGGTCGGCGGCTTGACGTTATTGAGCCGCGTCTTTGGCTTCCTGCGCGATATTCTAATAGCCGCCACGCTCGGCAGCGGGGCAGTTGCAGACGCCTTTTTCGTCGCTTTCCGTTTTCCCAACCTCTTCCGTCGCCTGTTTGCCGAGGGCGCCTTCAACGCGGCGTTCGTGCCGCTATTCGCCAAGCGCTTAGAAGGTGAGGGCCGCGAGGCGGCACGCGCTTTTGCCGAGGAGGCGATGTCCGGGCTCGTCTTCATAGTCCTGGCGATTACGATTGTCGCCGAGCTCGCGATGCCCGTTCTCATGTACGGTCTAGCGCCGGGCTTTATCGGAACATCCGAAAAGTTTGACCTAGCCGTACTGCTCACCCGCATAACGATGCCATACTTGCTGTGCATGTCGCTTGTTGCTCTGCTTTCCGGCGTACTGAACTCATTCGGCAAGTTCGTTGAAAGCTCCGCCGTCTCGATCGTCTTAAATCTCACCATGATGGCCGCGACGCTTATCGCTATGGCTTTGGGGCTGCAAAATGACCCGAGGGCAGGAGTTATTCAGGCGTGGGGCGTATTCGTCGCCGGCCTGCTACAGCTCTTGCTCCTTGTTGACGGTGTCCGGCGCAACAACATTATGCCAAAGTTGCGTTGGCCGCGCATGACGGAGGGATTGCGGCGCCTGATCCAACTTGGCATTCCAGGTGTGATTGCCGGTGGTGTCACGCAGATCAACATCGTTATCGGAACAGTCATTGCGTCATTGCAGAACGGCGCTGTGTCCTATCTGTACTATGCCGACCGCATCTACGAGCTTCCACTCGCGATAGTCGGCATCGCTATCGGCGTGGTGTTGCTTCCCAGTGTGGCGCGGCATCTGCGCGCCGAAAATCACGAGGCGGTTATGGAGAGCCAGAACCGGTCCTTGGAGTTTGCTATGTTGCTGACAGTGCCAGCGGCGGTTGCGCTCGCCGTGGTGCCTGGTCCCATCGTAGCGGGACTTTTTGAGCGGGGTGCTTTCACCGCTGCCGACACTCCTCCGACGGCCTATGCACTAGGCATCTTTGCGCTTGGACTGCCATCGTTTGTAATGATCAAGGTATTCTCGCCTGCATATTTTGCCCGCGAGGATACAAAGACTCCGATGCATTATGCGGTTATCAGCCTGACCGCAAATACGCTCGGGTCGATAGCACTGTTCTTGTTGTTTCGGTTTTATGGTTTGATGCCGCACTTGGGAATTGCCGTCGCGACTACGCTTGGCGGCTGGCTTAATGCCGGACTGCTCTTTACTACGCTCGTTCGGCGCGGCCACTTTTTCGCCGATGCGCGATTGCGCCGGGCGCTTCCGCTAATTGTGTTGTCGAGCGCCACAATGGGTCTCTTTCTATGGTTCGTGTCGAATGCGTTAGGGACGACCTTTGGCGCCGCTACACCTTCGCTGGAACGTTTCGCGGCCCTGTGCGCATTGGTGGCATCAGGATTAGCGGTCTACGCACTAGCCCTGTTTGTGACCGGCGCGCTCGATATGCGCGAATTACGTGGTTTCTTACGCCGCCGTGTGCCGCCTGGTCCGGTCTAGGCAGGCGACTGCTGAGGTGGGCTTGCGTCCCCTGTCTCCACACGCGATAACGCGCGCCAGCCGAGGAGGGAGCCCCATGGCATTTCAGGAACGCGTTTTTTCTGGCATGCAACCTACAGGCAGTCTGCACCTCGGTAACTATCTCGGTGCCATGTTGCAGTGGATCAAGCTGCAAGAGAGTCACGAGTGCATCTACTGCGTGGTCGACATGCACGCGATCACTGTATGGCAGAGTCCCGATGAGCTGAAATCCGCAATCCGAAAAGTGACGGCGACCTATATCGCCTCGGGCCTTGACCCTAAACGCAGCATTCTGTTCAACCAGAGCGAGGTGTCAGAGCACGCCGAGCTTGCCTGGATTTTCAATTGCGTTTCGCGCCTGGGTTGGCTCAACCGCATGACGCAGTTCAAGGAGAAGGCCGGTAAGGACCGCGAGAATGCGTCTGTTGGGCTATACGTTTATCCTAATCTAATGGCCGCTGACATCCTCGCTTATCAGGCGACACACGTTCCTGTTGGTGAAGATCAGAAGCAGCATCTAGAGCTTGCTCGCGACATTGCCCAGAAGTTCAACAACGACTTCAAGCCTTGGATTGAGAAGGCCGGCTACGAAGATGGCATTTTTTTTCCACAGCCTGAACCGGTCATCGCGGGATCCGCGACACGCGTTATGAGTCTGCGTGACGGCACCAAGAAGATGTCAAAGTCAGAGCCGTCAGAACTATCGCGCATCAACCTTACAGACGATGCGGAAACGGTTGCCAAGAAAATCCAAAAAGCTAGGACCGATCCTAAATCACTTCCCTCTGAAGAGAAGGGATTAGTGGGGCGCCCCGAGGCAGAAAACCTTATTGGCATCTATGCGGCGCTATCGGGAAAAACGAAAGCCGATGTTCTCAAAGAGTTTGGCGGCGTGCAGTTTTCCGGCTTTAAAAAGGCGCTTGCGGAGTTGTGCGTTACGCGGCTGGTGCCTATTGCTGAGGAAACACGGCGGCTGTTGGCAGACCAAGGAGAGATTGACCGCATCCTCGCAGATGGCGCAGGCCGCGCGCGTGCCATCGCACGGCCAGTGATGGACAAGGTAAAAGATATCGTTGGTTTAGTTCGCGCTTGAGCATCAGGAATTGGCCCAAAGGGGCTCCCGCAATGACGGAGCGGAACGACTGACGGTACCACTCGGCTAATAGGAACGGGCATATTGTAGGTATAGCAACCTCGTGGCAGCATGCGCGCATGAACATGAAGAAGAAGCGTCGCTCTTTCGAATCGGGTCACTTCCGCAAGTTCCTGCTTATCGTAGACGATAGCCAGGAGGTGGAATGCGCTCTCTATTACGCTGCGAGCCGTATTCAACGATCGTCGGGCTCGCTCGTGATGCTCTATATGATCGTTCCTCAGGAGTTTCAGCACTGGATCAACGTTCGCCACCAGCAGGTGGAGGAAGAAACGACAAAGGCTAAGGCTCTTTTCCGCATGCTCCGGCGCAAGCTGAACCTGGCGGGCTTTGAGGGCGTAGCCTCAGAGGACGTCATCCGTGAAGGTGAAAAAGGTGAAGAGATTCGCAAGCTGATTGATGAGGACGAAGATATCGCTGTCTTCGTGCTCGGCGCCTCGACCGATCCAGCCGGCCCTGGCCCTCTAGTGGCATCGCTCGCTGCTGGTACTGCGGCTGGCAGCTTCCCCATCCCCGTAACGATCGTGCCCGGCAACCTGGATCTCGAGGATATTCAGGCCCTCGCGTGAGCGACTTCACCGGGGTTCTCGAAATTCTGCTTGCGGCAGACTATATTTAGAGGGATTCTAAAGAACCCACCACGAAAGGTTCCCATCGAGAGGGTCGGGGGCCAGCCGATACGGAGGCAAATGGCGATGTTCATTCAGACTGAGGCTACGCCCAATCCGGCAACCCTCAAGTTCATTCCCGGAAAGTCGGTGCTCCAAGAAGGTACGGCCGACTTCCGCCAAAAGAGCGAGGCGGTTGCTTCGCCGCTCGCAGTACGTCTGTTTGATATCAAGGGTGTCACGGGTGTTTTCTTGGGTTCCGATTTTATCTCGGTCACCAAAGACGATACAGAGTGGCAGCATCTCAAGCCAATGATCCTCGGCGCGATCATGGAACACTTCGTCTCAGGCGCTCCAATTGTTGCTGAGGATGGCGCCAACGATAGCGTGGGAAGCTCCTTCGACCCTAAGGACGAGGCGGTTGTTGCGACGATTAAGGAGCTTTTGGAGACGCGTGTGCGTCCGGCCGTCGCGCAAGATGGCGGAGATATTACGTTCTCCGGCTTTCGGGACGGTATCGTCTATCTGCATATGCGCGGCGCCTGCGCAGGCTGCCCCAGTTCGACTGCCACATTGCGTCATGGCATCGAGAACCTTTTACGCCACTTTTGCCCTGAAGTGCAGGAGGTTCAGCCCGTTTAAGTGACAGCGCAATGAGACTACAAAGCCCCACCCCTCCAGGTGGGGTTTTTTGGTTAGGGTGTGCGCCAGGAGTCCTCGCCAACGGAGCCGCTAATGTCGAATCCAATAGATTATCTCGCACTGCGCCAGGTTTTTCTTGACGCCCGTACGCATAATAAATGGGAAACAAGGGACGTTTCCGACAATATTCTGCAAGAGCTTGTCCGGCTTCTGATCATGGCGCCGACCAGTGCCAACTGTTCTCCGGCGCGTTTTATTTTCGTGAAGTCAAACGAAGCAAAGGAGCGCCTCAAGCCGCACTTGAGCGAAGGCAATCGCGACAAGACGATGGAATCGCCCGTGTGCACGATTGTCGGCTATGACCTGGAATTTTATGAGCATTTACCTAGGCTCTTCCCGCATACTGATGCTAGGAGTTGGTTCGCCGGCAAGCCCGAAAAAATACAAGATGCAGCTTTTCGTAATGGCACACTTCAAGGTGGCTATCTCATTCTTGCAGCGCGAGCGCTTGGGCTGGACTGCGGACCAATGTCTGGTTTTGACAACGACGGCGTCGACAAGACTTTTTTTGTTGGCACGGGCGTCAGATCGAATTTCTTGTGCAACCTCGGATACGGTGATCCCAGTGGCGTTCGCCCGCGTTCGCCGCGCTTCGAGTTCAACGAGATGGCGCAAATCGTCTGAAGCCAAAGAGACTTCTCGGCGCGGATGTTTCGAGTGGTGAAACTCGAAGGTGCTGCATATGGGCCCACTTTCATGAATATGTTGGCGTTCGATACCTGTTTTGACGCGTGCTCCGCATGCGTTGCACGGGAAGCTGACGGCAAAGTTGTCCAACTGGCCAGTGCCAGCGAGTGCTTCGCGATGGGCCACGCGGAGAAGCTCATGCCATTTGTCGAAAATTCCATGAATTCCGCCGGCGTTACCTTCGCCGACATTGATCGTATTGCTGTCACTATCGGGCCAGGTACGTTCACAGGAACGCGTATTGGCATCGCAGCGGCTCGCGGTTTGGCGCTTGCTAAGCAAATTGAGATCGTCAGTACAACAAGTCTAGCTGTTATGGCCGAGGTTGCTGTTGGCGCATTGGGCAATCGCCGGTCGCCTGGCGATCTCGCTATCGCGGTCGATGCGCGTCGCGATCAAGTTTATATGCAGCTATTCGGGACGGGCGGGCTCGATCCGAAGTCACCGCCGATGTTGCTCAGCATCTTTGAGGCGACAAGGTTTGGCGGCGACGGACCAATACTGATTGCCGGATCCGGAGCGGAAACGATCGCAGCTGCCGCGAAGCAGGACGGACGAGAAGTTTCGGCACATTTTGCCGAGTTACTTCCGGCGGCGACTACCTTAGCGCGCATGGCAACCGCGCTTCCAGTTGTTGCTGGAGCGCTCGTCCCTCTTTATCTCCGGCCGCCAGACGCCAAACAGCAGGACCACAAATCCACCGCGAGAGCTGAGCCATGAATTCGGCGAACGACGCTCAACTCGACCCTAAGAACGTTAGTCTCTTATGGGCCAGCCCCGACCGTTTGACGGAAATTGCAGCGATTCATTCAAAACTTTTCGATCCGCCGTGGGATGCAGCAAGCATCGCCGCGTTGATCGAGCACCCAGCCGCTGCCGCTCTTGTTGCCCAAGTACGCGAGCCCCGAGCGATAGCCGGCTTCATCATTGGCCAGGTCGCGGCTGATGAGGCGGAGATCCTTTCTATCGGTGTTGCGACCGAATGGCAGCGGCAAGGTGTCGGGCGAAGTATGATTCAAGGTTTAGCGCGCGCCGCACGGCACGCCGAGGCAAAACGGATCCACTTGGAGGTTGCCGCAGACA
Organism: Hyphomicrobium sp.; assembly: GCA_030598645.1. The sequence goes on from JAUVPN010000054.1 coordinate 8,122, forward strand.
ACGCTGCGGCGACGGCACTTTATGATGGTATTGGCTTTGTCGAGGTCGGCCGCCGAAAGAACTATTACGACTCATCCGGTGCGCGACCGGTCGATGCCGTTCTTCTGGCTCTTGACCTTTGAGAGGTGGAGCACCGGCACTGGTGGACGGGTCGCAAACACACCCATATAACAGACGTGGCCTTTCGGGGTGGGGTGGATAGAGCGCCAGATGGATCGGCCGCTGTTGTATGTCCGAAATTCGCGACAGAGACTTAAACCGCATTGAGCACCTGTGTGCAAAACAGGGCTTGCGTATGACCGGTCAACGCCGGGTGATCACGCGCGTGTTGTGCGCATCAAGGGATCACCCCGATGTTGAAGAGGTTCACCGCCGGGCCAATAAGAGTGATAGCCGAATCTCTCTCTCCACGGTGTACAGGACGCTGAGGCTGTTTGCGGACAAGGGCATTCTCGAGCGACACGATTTCGGCTTTGGAAGATGTCGCTATGAGGAAGCGGCACGTGTCCACCATGATCACCTCATTGACGTTGAGTCGGGTCGCGTTATCGAGTTTCGCAACGAGGCGATCGAGGCGCTGCAAGAGCGGATTGCGCGCGAATTGGGGTTCAAGCTTGTGGGGCATCGACTTGAGCTTTATGGCACTCGCAAAAAGCCTGTGAAGAAAAAATAGGAATCAAGCTATCGAATAGGGAGAAGTGAGATGGGAATATTGAGGGGCGGGACAATTCTAGCTGGCTTTTTCGCAATCACCATACCGCTTATGCCGATTCAGGCTCTCTTCTTGTGCCTTAGCCCGCGGCTCGCACGCATCTTTCCGAACTGGTATCACCGCAACGTCTGCCGCCTGCTCGGAACGCGCATTACAATCGAAGGCGAGCTCGCGAAAAATAGGCCCGTCCTGCTCATTTCAAATCACACTTCCTGGCTAGACATCCCAGTCCTATCGGCAGTCGCGCCAGTGTGCTTCGTGGCAAAGAAGGAGGTCGGCGGCTGGCCGTTTGTTTCGGCGTTGGCTCGTCTACAGCGTTCGGTATTCGTTGATCGCACGCGTCGCACCGCCGTTGGACGGGCGGCTGACGAAATCGTGGGGCGTCTCGCACGCGGTGAGACCGTTGTACTATTCGCTGAAGGGACCTCCAGCGACGGCAACCGCGTATTGCCCTTCATGACGTCGCTTTTCTCGGTGGCGAAGCCATCGGCCAAGAACGGTGAGAGTGCGCCGGATGCCGTCGTGCAGACGCTATCGCTCGCTTACACTAGGCTTCATGGCATCCCCCTGGGCCGCGCCGATCGGCCGTTTGTTGGCTGGTACGGCGCCATGGAAATGCGTAGCCATGCGTGGCACCTTTTGAAAGCCGGACCGCTCGATATCCACATTCGGGTCGGGTCGCCAGTACCGTTGGCAGAGTTTTCCGACCGCAAACATCTTGCACGCCACAGCGAGGCGCAGGTCCGCGAAAACGTCGTGCGGATCTTACGCAGCAAGCAGCCTCACGAGCCGCTCACGATTGCGGCGCCGCCTGCGAGTTTTACCGCTCCGTCAGCACCGCAGCCTGCAAAAGGGCCACAGCAGAAGTGGGTTTGATACCCCCTGTGGCATCATATTTGCTCACCAAAGCTGGACAAACCGCTTCGACAATGCTGCCATGCAACATAAAGCTATGCGCGTGGGTTCAATGCAAGACCGGCTGCTCACAGATTCAGTATATGGGGACGGCGAGGGCATAGAGTCGCCTTTTGCCGCCGCTTCCGACGATGATCTCCGTCCAACCGTCCGCAAAGTGTTCATCAAGACGTTCGGCTGCCAAATGAACGTTTATGATTCTGAGCGGATGACAGAGACGCTCGCGGCACAGGGCTATTTGGAAGCCAGTACGCTTGAGGACGCCGACCTCGTCATACTAAATACGTGCCATATTCGCGAGAAGGCAGCCGAAAAGGTTTATTCCGATCTGGGCCGCATCCGGCAAGTTAAGGACGCGCGTCGAGCGGTCGGACGGCAAACAGTTGTGGCTGTTGCGGGCTGCGTTGCTCAGGCCGAAGGGGCGGAAATCATTGCGCGTGCACCGATTGTTGATCTCGTCGTCGGCCCGCAAAGCTATCACCGCCTGCCTGAACTTATTCGCCAAGCGAAAACAGGCTCAAAGGCTGTGGTCGATACTGCATTTCCGGAAGAAGAAAAGTTTGCGCGGCTGCCCGAACGTGCGCCTTCGCGTGGGGTGACCGCTTTCCTCACCGTGCAGGAGGGATGCGACAAATTTTGCACGTTTTGTGTTGTACCCTACACACGCGGGATGGAGTATTCGCGTTCGGTCGCCGATATCTCGTCCGAAGCACGCAAGTTGATTGCCGGTGGTGTGCGTGAAATCACACTTTTGGGACAGAACGTTAACGCGTACCACGGTCAGGGACCCGACGGGGGCTCATGCTCTTTAGCGCAATTGATCCGCCATCTTGTGCAGATCGACGGGCTTGAGCGGCTCCGCTACACGACGAGCCATCCTCGTGACATGAGCGACGATCTAATCGCTGCGCATGGCGAGCAAGAAAAGCTGATGCCTTATCTGCATCTGCCTTTTCAAGCTGGTTCGGATCGCATCCTGGCGGCAATGAACCGCAAGCACACCACCAAAGAGTATGTCGATCTCGTTGCCCGCATCCGCGCCGCGCGGCCCGGAATTGCGCTGTCGACCGACATCATTGTCGGTTTCCCCGGCGAGACCGAAGCCGAATTCGAAGAGACTCTTGTGCTGGTAGAGGAGGTGGGCTTTGCGCAGGCGTACTCGTTCAAGTACAGCGCAAGGCCCGGCACGCCGGCCGGAAAGCTCGATGACCAGGTGCCTGACGCAGTAAAGACAGGCCGGCTGCACCGCTTACAAGAACTGCTCGATCGCCAGCAGTCCGCGTTCAACGCCGATTGTGTGGGCCAAACGCTTCCCGTCTTATTCGAAAAGCCAGGTCGGCGTACGGGACAACTCGCAGGCCGTTCACCTTATCTACAAGCCGTCCACGCTGACGCGG
>JAUVPN010000009.1 GCA_030598645.1 Hyphomicrobium sp.
AAACCAGCAACGCAAAACAGCGCGGACGCAGGCAGCGGCGTACAGATACTCAACGGGAAGCAGGCGCAAGTGGATCCCATCAACACGGCGAGCCTATCGCGGCCGGCGATCGCTCATGCCGCGACCCAACCGTCTTTGGCGGCAAGAGCACAACCCGTAAAGAAGAAGGTTATAGTCAAGACGCCTGTTAAGAAGGTAGCAGCCCGGAAAGTGCCAGCAAAAAAACCGCCCAAAACTGTCGGCGTTCAGGTGGCGACCGGACCGTCAATTGCCTCGCTACAACTAAATTGGAGCGTTTTGGCCGATCGCAACAACGACGCATTGGGCCACTTGCAACCGCGGTACACTACGAGTGGCAAGCCTAGCAAGAGAACCTACGATCTTGTTGCGGGCCCGCTGGGCAGCACACAACAGGCCGAAATCATTTGCAAGGTGCTGAGTGAAAGAGGCCATTCTTGCAAAGTTGGCGCCTACGGCGGCAGCGTTTTGCCACCGACGTGACCTGGGCAAAGCCATCACTTAGAGATATGGCGTCCCAAACGCGTTGCACATACGCAGGTCGCCGCTTTCTGCACCGCGCATAAACCAGCGCGCACGTTGTTCCGATGTGCCGTGAAGCGCGACCCGGGGCTTTGCAATATTCAGGGGCTGCCTACCAAGGCTCTCGTCGCCAATCGTCTGAAGTGCGGCCATCATGTCCACTTTAAAGCGGCTGGACCTGCTCCATGCCTTGCTCGCACGGATCCAAACGCCAGCCAAACAATCGGCCTCGAGTTCGAAGCGGCGTATTGATTCAATCATGTTGTCTGGGTCGGCCCGGATGACGCCTTTTAAGAGACGAAACCGGCCATGCAGGTTTTGAATGTGATGGCCAATCTCATGACCAACGAGAAAGGTGATGCCGGCGCCACCGTGTGCGCCAAGCTTGACCATCAGCCGGTCGGCAGCTTCCGTGCCGATAAAGACCGTGACATTGCCACTGCAATAGACCGGCCCTTCGCCCGCATAAAGCCCATAACAATTCATCGGTGAGATGCGGTCAACGAACCTCAAATGGACCGCACCAATCTCCATAGCTCTGGTGCGTATCAGCCTTTTCCAGGTACTGATAGCATCGTCCCAGGCTCGAAAAACCACGGCCCGCAGGCGAATATCTCGCGGCGGGGCACCGGTTTCTGTTGCAATGCCGCCTGGGGCAATCATTGGCGCAGGTGTGTCGTTGTCATTGCTAGACCGCACCGACCCGTCCTCGGCCTGAGCGGCCGCAGCCCCTGCCGCCACGCTTACGATTGCGGCGAAGATGATGCCGCGCACTGAAGTGCTCTGCCTCATAACACAATCCGCCTGACTGTCAGCTCTGCCGGGGTGCCTTACCGTTCCGGTTAGGCACGCAGTTTCAAATGGTCATAGGCTGCTCGCATTGAAAGTATCACAGACTGCAATTTCGCCGGTTTCAAGACCTTTGCGAAACCACCGCGCACGCTGCGCAGAGCTGCCGTGCGTAAAGGCATCGGGAACGACGCGCCCCTGAGTGCGCCTTTGCATCATATCGTCACCGATCTGGCTTGCAGCATTCAAACCTTCCTCCACGTCGCCCGGTTCAAGCCTATCCTTGATCTGATCGTTGAGATGGGCCCACACCCCCGCCAGACAGTCGGCCTGTAACTCCATGCGCACTTGCAACGCGTTGGAGCTCCTTGGATCCATACGGCTTTTCAGCTCCTGCACCTTGTCGGCAATACCCAGCAATTTCTGCACATGGTGGCCAACCTCGTGCGCAATCACGTAAGCCTGCGCAAAATCACCCGGCGCATCGAACCGCCGTTTGAGTTCGTTATAAAAATCCAGATCGATATAGATCCGTTGATCGATCGGGCAGTAGAAGGGCCCCATTGCAGAAGCACCCGGGCCGCAAGAGGTTTGCGTGAACCCGGAAAACAACACCATGCGCGGCTCAGTGTAAGTGCGCCCGAACCTTTGGAACACTCGTTTCCAGACATCCTCGGTGTCAGCAAGAACCTGCGACACAAACCGCTTCATGTCGTCTGTACTCTGCGTTGTTTGCCTCCCGCCCGGGAGACCTGGGATCTCTGAATTTGGGCGTCCGGGCACGTCGCGTTTCGTCTGCCGCTCAAGGCGCGGCAACTGCGGCACCTGCGAATACTGACCGCTGCCCCGGCTAAAGAGGTCGAGGGGGTTGACCCCAAAGAGCAACAAAATACCGCCGATGATAAGCAGTGAGGTAATACTAATTCCCCTACCGCCGCCCGGCATTCCCATCGGCCGTCCTCTGCGACCGCCCATGGGAAAGCGGAATATCGGTCCGCGCTGACCCCGCCGATCCTCAACGTTGCCGCTCTCGCGATCGCGCTGTCCGTAACGCATATACTGCTCCCGATCTGCCTACGACCCTGGACTGAGGTCTCGCTTCGCATGAGGCATAGTGCACGGTGAGCCGGCGTCGTGGCAAGAGCCGCCCAGCGCCAGTTCAGCAACCTTCGACTTTGGTCTTAAGCAGAGCCGGATCCCGTGATCATCTCGTAAGTCAGCACGCGCCGCGAGCGGATCCAAGGGTCCGTAAGAACGCGGAACTCGGCATAATGCGGCAACTCACGATGGGCTTGATAGGCCGCCTCGTCAGAATACACCTCGTATAGCAGAAAGGCCGGTGCCTCCACTGGATCGAGGCAAACGTCGTAGCGCTGACAACCGTCCTCACGCTCCAGGCTATTCGAAGCATGTTGCAGCAGCGCCTGGCGCAGCGCCTCTAATCGGCTGCTTCTAGCCTCTAGGAAAACGACGACCACAAACATGCAGGACTTTCCGCTTTTCGGCGACGTCATAGTCTACCGCTCAGTTCCGTAAACCCCAGGGCAGACACTCGCTGCACCCACTCATGCAGCTCCCTCCTTAACCATTCGTAAACTCCTTTGGCTGAAATTGCATCAAACATACCCGAGACCGCTCCATGAACGCTTTTCCGAGCTCTCATTACCCAGCCCCCAGCCTCGACGACGCGTGCAATGACACTGGACGCACGGCTTTCTGCGGGCCGTATGTGCTCGCTGCTATCACCGGTTATCCTGTCAGCAAGATAGAGGCAGTGATTCATGACGCACGCAACTCGCGGCGCAAAACCGTTATCAAGGGCACAGATGCCGACGAGGTTGAGGCGGCCCTCGATGCGTTCGGCTACACCATGACGCTCAAAGAGAACTTCATGAACAGGCCCAGAAAGCAGCGCCCAACATTATGGAGTTGGATGCAGAAGCCGCGCAACGTATGGGCGCACTACATCTTAGCCGTGCACAAGGGCAAGGAAGGCCATTGGATTCTCGTGAAGGGCGTCAAGATGTGCGACACCTTTACGGAAGGACGTTGGACCTTTGTTGTCGATGGCCCGCATCGCGGCGCGCGCATCATGGAAATCTTTGAAGTGCGTAAGTCTATTTTCGCGTGACGCGCCGGCCACTTCAAGGTCGAACATATTGCGAGTTTGACTTGCTCGACACTACTTGCAGGAAACTTGCTTGCCCTATCTCCCTACGAACGATAAGCATTCGCCCCGGGCTCTTGTCCTGCACAATGCCATCTCGATCAAGGGGTCGTCATGACGTTCTCGATAATCGTGGTAGCCCTGATGGTCCTGACCGCCATCGCGATTTTACCAATTTGGCCCTATAGCCGCGGATGGGGCTATCATAACTCTGCTGCCCTCAGTTTGATCCTTGCGGTGGTCTTTATCAATGCCGCGTTGACCCATTATATCTTTTGATCCGGTTCAATCCTTGGCGCGTTCCACGTAAGAGCCATCCGCCGTCATGACAACGACGCGCGTTCCCGCGGAGATGTGAGGTGGCACCATGATCTTCACACCGTTGGACAGCAGCGCCGGCTTGTAGGATGAAGATGCCGTCTGGCCTTTGACGACTGGGTCGGCCTCCACAATCTCGAACGTTACGCGCTGTGGTAGCTCCACAGCGATGGGATTACCCTCGTGCATAGAGATCGTTACCGTCATGCCCTCCTGGAGGTAAGCGGCACTTTCTCCGATCACTTCTTTGGACACGGGAATTTGGTCGAACGTCTCAGGGTGCATGAAAGTGTAACCAGTATCGTCCTCGTAGAGGTAGTTGTATTCTTTCTCATCGAGGTAGGCTCGTTCTACTTGATCGGTAGTGCGGTAGCGCTCAGCCACTTTTACGCCGTCGGATATACGCCGCATCTCAAGATGCGTGACGGGCGTACCCTTGCCCGGATGGATGTTCTCGGCATTGAGGACAACCGCAAGCTTGCCGTCCAGATCAAGCACATTACCCTTGCGTACCGAGCTGGCGATAACCTTTGACACTTAACGTTCTCCATCGTGTGGGACAGCCGCCCGCGCATGGCGCGATGGCGCAGTCACAAAGTGGGGTTGATAAGGTGCTCTCATACTCTATTCGGCCGCCAAACGCCAAACACGAGAGTGAAAGTATCAACGCACTGTGCTCAAATCGCCTTTATGGATCGAATATCAAAAAATCAGCCATGGTGGAGCCGGGAAGCACACGAGGATCGACAGCCGTTCTTGACGTCACGCGGGCTGATCAGAACAGCCGTGCGCACGTGGTTCGAGGCGCAGGGTTTCACGGAAGTCGAAATTGGCAGCTTACAGACTTCCCCCGGCAACGAGGCGCACCTGCACGCTTTTCAGACCGAGTTCATTGACACTGACCTTAGCCGGCGGCGCCTGTATCTTCATACCTCGCCGGAGCTTGCATGCAAGAAGCTCTTGGCAGCGGGCGAAAAGAAAATTTTCTCGTTGGGACCGGTATACCGGAACCGCGAGCGCGGCCCCTTGCACGCGCCGGAATTCACTATGCTGGAATGGTACCGAGTAGGTGCCGCCTACAGCGAGGTGATGGCGGATTGCATAGCTTTACTTAAAGTCGCCGCCGATACTACCAAGCACGGCAATTGGCATTGGCACTCTGTTTCATGTGATCCGCTTAAACATGCACACCGCACCACGGTTGCCGAGGCCTTTACGCAGCTTGCCGGCATCGACTTGCTTGCGACATTGGCGGCTGATGGACCAGACCGCGACGCTCTTGCCGCACAAGCCACCTCCGCCGGAATCAAAGTGGCGGACGATGACACCTGGTCTGATATCTTTTCACGCTTCGTTGTGACGATTGAGCCGCGTTTGGGTGTGGGAACGTCGACCCTTCTCACCGAATATCCAACCGTGGAATCCGCGCTTGCGCGTCCCTGCCCGCATGACGCCCGCGTCGCTGAGCGCTTTGAGCTCTATTGCTGCGGGGTTGAACTGGCCAATGGCTTCGGTGAACTGACGGATGCTGATGAACAGCGGCGGCGCTTCAACGCCGAGATGGCGAAAAAGGAAAAGCGCTATGGACAGCGCTACCCATTGGACGAAGATTTCCTCTCCGCACTTTCACACATGCCTCCAGCTTCAGGCTGCGCCGTGGGCTTCGATCGCCTGGTTATGCTGGCAACTGGCGCTTCGCGTATCGATCAGGTGCTTTGGACACCGCTACCCGACGCCTAGCCAAAAAGCATTCCCGCATCATCTGGTTGCCGAGCTTAGGCACGGCGGTCCATCAGAATTGACGCGTGTGTTCGCCCGGTTGCGCTCGGCAACCCGCTGACATAAACCATCCCCCACGCAAAATCCGTAATTGCAAACAGAATGGTGGCCAGCACGCCAACATAAGTGAACCCGTAGGCGATCAAGATTAGTACGGCAAGAAATCGCAACAGAGCCTCCCAATAGATGAAGGCCGCATATTTTTGCACGTCGCGAGAACTCAAAATGAGTACAGCCGCAGTGTACCAAAGAAATGCCGCAGCAATCCAAGGCCAGAATGGATTAGGAATATTCATCCCAAGAAGTTGGTTGATCGGCGGTGTAATGAGGATGAAGCCGAGCCCAATATTCCAAATCCCCGACCAGAAGACCAAACGATCAAACGTCATTACAATGCTCCTCAAAAAGCGGCGGCGACATCTTCTATAGCTGCGCGAGCGACTAATACTATGCTCGTGCTGCCAGCGCTAGAAGCCCAGACTCTCCGTGCGCCGAGCGCTTCTTAGATTACGCTAGACACCGCAGGACAGACCTGGCCAATAGACACATGACAGCCCCTCGCCCAACATTGAAGACAATAAACGACCTTGCCGACGCGGGGCTTTTGGCGCCTGAATCCACTGAACACGTTGCGCGTGTTAGCGAGCGCTACGCCATGGCAATCCCGCCGGCCATGGCCAGTCTTATAGACCCGTTCGACGCTGACGACCCCATCGCACGACAGTTCATTCCCGACGTGCGCGAGTTGGACCGGCATCCATCTGAGCACTCAGACCCCATTGGGGACGACGCGAGGAGCCCCGTATTTGGCATCGTGCACCGCTACTCCGACCGCGTCTTACTAAAGCTTACCAGCGTTTGTCCGGTCTATTGCCGATTCTGCTTTCGGCGCGAAATGGTCGGCCCAGGAAAGACACCAGCACTCTCCAATGCCAAGTTTTCCGCAGCAGTTTCCTACATTCGAGCACACTCCGAGATCTGGGAGGTAATCCTGACGGGCGGCGATCCATTTGTACTGTCACCACGCCGAATTGCAGAGGTCACGACCGCACTCAGTGAGATCCCGCACATTAAGGTTCTACGCTGGCACACACGTGTACCGGCCGTAGCGCCGGAACTTGTATCCAATGCGCTAATCGACGCCCTGCAATCGTCGACCAAAACTGTTTATGTATCGCTCCATGCGAACCACCCGCGTGAAATGACGGCGATAGCTCGTGCTGCGTGCGCGCGCATCATAGACGCCGGCATCGCAATGGTAAGCCAAACCGTGCTGCTTAGAGGCGTCAACGACGATGCAGCCACACTAGAAGCGCTGATGCGTGCGTTCGTCGAGACACGCGTGAAGCCCTATTACCTCCATCACGGAGATCTTGCGCCCGGCACCGCGCACTTCCGCACCACAATTGCGCACGGTCAAGCCCTTATGTGCGCGCTCCGCGCAAGGCTTTCGGGCTTGGCGATCCCTACTTATGTGATCGATATTCCCGGTGCACATGGCAAAGTGCCCATTGGGCCAGACTATCTCTCCAAAAGCCCAGCATCCCCTGCTTACACGGTGCGGGACTCCCAAGGGCAGAAGCACACGTACGAGGATTGCTGCGTCGGGCCTGTGCAGCATCCGTCCAAGGATGTCTAGCCTGCCTTGCGCACGCCCTGCGCCTCGTCGGGTGCCCTTTGTTGCCTGGGACCTGGGTAAGTTGTCCGTTGGCGACCTCACCAATCATAGCGCAGATGTCGGTCCAGTCATGGGGACAGGAGCAAAGTGCAGAGATGAAATTTGCACATCCGGGTCGCAAGAGGACTTAAGACCTAAGATGTCAACGTGCGCGCTATAACGCGGCCGGCGTTGACCGCTTGTGACCATAGCCTCCACCAGCGTGCTTGATTTCCGGCAGCTGCCAAAACGCGAACGAGACGCGCGCCTTGCGCCTCAGGCATGACGTCGAGCATCTTCGCCCACAAAACGTCGACGTTGTAGTGCCCGCGTTTATCATCGAGACAAACCGGCACTACGGATTGCACCGGCGCACCGAGTTCGGCAGCGACTACCCGAGCGGCCTCGCCGATGGACAGTGCTTTCGCGTTCTCTTTGTCCAAGAGGTCATAGGGTGGACTCCATTCCTGGGGCGGGCGCAACTGATCAATGTGGGTCAAGACGACTAGGATCGGAGGCTCGCGGCGTTCGAGGCGCGCGACCAAACGATCGCGCAAGGCATCTAGCGCATTGCGATCCGTGGCGCGATCGGGCCTCGTCGCGGAACTGACCCATAGAATGAGGTCACTTTCCTCGACCTCCTCCAATAACTCGAGCAGCGCGGCAGCGTCTGCGCTGAGACCGGGGGCGTCAATCAGCAGCGCCTCTGGCGACCCCTGGCGCTTGAGTTCATAGGCTACGTAACCCGGTGTAGTCGGCAGGACGTCGACGGCAGCTTGAATTTCCTCCGACAACGCATTCACAAGGCTCGACTTGCCGGCATTCAACTGACCAACGACGTGGATACGCACCGGTTCTGCCAGCACTTGTGATGCCGCCCTATCCTCGCTAGTGGCCTCCGTCACCGTCGCAGCCAACGTCTTAGGCGAAAAGCGCAGCCGTCCCCCGTAAAGATCGATCGCCGCACGCCCAACTTCACGCACGTAAGCCGAAGCGAGGCGCCGCGCCAGCTCATCCCGCCCCCAGTCATATATCTGGCGCGTCACTTTTTCCCGCATTTCCTGCGTAATGGCTGACATTGGATTCATCAGGCGAATGATGCGCCAAAGATCGAAAGCTGACTCCGCCAGCCCAATCACCGAACGCCAGCGATAAATTGCCATGACCTGGCCGACGGTCAACCGGTCTCCAAGTGGTATGTTCTCCCGCACGAATGAGCCAAGCTCACTACTCACACGCTCCACCAACGCCAGCGCTTCGGGCACCGTAAATTTCCACGCTGGATCCTTCTCGCCAGGGTTCATCTGATGCGCGACCGCATCAACCGTGCGCGTACCCAACGCCAGAATGGCATCGCGGCTGTTAAGCTTTGCTGGGTCTATGCCACTTGCAATGCGCTGAACCGCATCCCAGGCCGTTGTCTCGCGGCCAGTCCATGCGGGGTCAGGCTCCTCAGTCAAATCTGTTGCAGCTTTTGCTTCGGCAACCGTTTCGCGTAACAGCCAACGCTCCACCGCGTAGACAAAACCCACGATCAAGCACGCCCCGATTGCCCAATAGATGACGTAGCCCTTCTCCCAAAGCCAGAGGGAGCCGAGCAATACGAGCGACAATAGCGGCAACGCCAATGCGATGATCAGCATGGCGGAGCGAAGGTACGTGAGGGCGCGTGTTGCCCTTTTCATTCGTCTTTTCTCGAACTTGGTCTGGTGAAACCCCGCTCCCGTGCCAGACGCAGTGCAGTGCCTAGAGCGTCCTTATAAGTCTGCGCCACGCCGATGGGGTCGCTGGCACCCAATTTACGCCGGCCAAGAAAGTAGCACGCGGCCTTACCCAGAGCATACGTTGTCGCAAAGCTCATGACGGCAGCAGCGGCCGCACCAGCCGTCTGGCCATAAAGCGGAACGAGTTTCGCCAATTGACGCGCGCCAAATCCGGAACCAATGCGTACGAGCGTGCTAGCTCCCAGCGCGCCTGCAAATTCTGCAAGCGCACGTCGGTTCCATTCGATGCCGTAAATGGCCGCCAGAGTATGGATCATTTTGGCCTGCACAGCCGGAACCAATGCGATGCCCGCTAGCGGCCAAATATCCGCAGTACCGGCTGCAGTAGCATAGCCTAGAATGTGGGGCTGCGCGCGCGCGGCCAGCGGGTCACCCGCACACCCGTCCAGATTTTCCAGCGAGGCGACGACGGCAGCAGGAGCAACGTGCTCCAAGGCTTTAAGGAAGGCTTGATAGCCATAATCTTCCGGCTCCCAGCCATCTTCCTCGAGCGTGAAGTCAAGCGGCACAAAACGCACCGCGCCCTTACCTGGTAGCCCATCAAAGAGGCCCCTTTGGTGCGCAAGAGAACGAATGAGGTTGGAGGGGACACCGGTAGCTGCAAGACCGGCTGGACTTTGATCGGCGAAAGGATACGGTTTCACATGATTAGCACCCGCTGCGTAGCCCTCATGCAACGTCGTCTGTGCAACGACGAGCGGCCACTCGGGGTGCCGGCGACGGATCGCGCCTACCACATCCACGATCGCTTCTTGTTGCGGGTCAAGCGCCCTCATCGTAACGACGAGGAGGTGTGCTTGATCTTCGCAAAAAGTAAGATCTTGAGCTGGATCGTATCCCGTCTCCCCGACCCCGCGCGTATCGAGAAATCGGATCAGTGGTGCCTCTTGGGGAAAGTCGAACACGCGCGCCGTCTTGGTGCAGGCCTTGAAGCCATTGCCGACTTCGGCTGCGCTGCACCGTATCATCACCCGAATGATTGACGTTTTGCCCGACTGCACCTTACCCAGAAACCAGACCACCGGAGCGAATGCTCGTGCCCGCTCCGCAATCGCTTCATCAGCCTGCTCATCGCGATCGGGCAGAAGCACGGCCTTCAGATTTTGTACTGGATTGGCAAGCCACCGCCTAAAGGTGCGCGTTTGATCCTTCCCACTCAACCCAAGCTGTCCTGTTCTGCGTCCATCTACCAATGACCGAAGATCGGCTCGATGACATAAAAACGCAAATGCCGCGCAGTTGTTGCCGACGCATAAGGCCGCGGCACCTGCACGAATAGACAACGCGCTGCGCCCGTCTATGGAGTTGAGAAAACTTTGAAATGACTGACCGGCCAGCTTTAAAGCAGCTCACAGGCCGACTTTGCAGGCCAGTCAGGACGTCGACTTTTGAGGTGCCGAATTTCCACGCGAGCGGATATCCCTCATGACAGCATCCATGATTTCCTTATTCATCATTGCTGCCGTTGCAGTCTCCGGGTCGACGTTATTTCTGATCAGAAATTCATACGTCGCCTTTTTTGCGCGTTCTTGTGCATTCGACTGCGCGGAAAAAACAGGCGACATCGATTGGTCATCCAGTGAGGCAGCGTCTTGCGCACACGCAGCAAGCAACATCGTCACGGCTGGAATGGCAAGTCTTCGCATCACACCCCGGCTCCACGTCTCTGATTCGCAGGCTTCAGTCTCTCGCTCGCTCTTCGTCGAAGCAACCCTGCTGGCCTCATCGATCCTGCCCTTATTTTATGATGAGGGGCCGTGCAGAGGCTGCATCGCCGGCCCCACACACGCCATTAAGGACGTTCCCAACGGCCAAGATCGAGGTATGGAACTGCTAACCGGCGGCACCCAATCGGTAAAATGGGCTTGATTGAGGAGCCAACACGCGGGCCAAATAGCGTTGTTGCATCGAAACACCCACGACCGATCAAGTGTGATTTATTCACAGGAGAGGCAGGAGGCTTCAATACTCAGAAGAACGCTCACCGCGCTACAAGCGGCCGCCGTGCTCGTAGGCGTCGTTGTGGGAATTGGCATATTCAAGACGCCGCAGGTAGTTGCGGCCAACGTTTCGAGCGAAACCGCTTTCCTTGTTTTGTGGCTTGCCGGCGGAGTTGCAACCTTCATCGGTGCGCTTTGCTATGCCGAACTTGCAACGGCGCACCCACATGTCGGCGGTGAGTACCATTTCTTGCGGAAGGCCTACGGCCAGGGGCTCGGCTTCCTATTCGCGTGGGGTCGTATGGCTGTTATGCAGTCTGGTTCCATTGCAGCGGTAGCCTTCGTCTACGGCGACTATGCCTCTTTCCTCATTCCCGCGTCGCCAGCTGTTCATGCAGCGCTTGCAATTGCCGCCCTTTCCGCGTTGCAGCTCAAGGGAACGGAAATTGGCATCCGCGCGCAGCTCGCGTTGACCATCGTGACGCTGGCTGCCGTTTCGTTCGTCGCCATTATCGGACTGGTCGTTGTTCTGCCATCTGGACAGGGTCCGCCGGCACCGAGCAGTGGAGCTGTAGGACTGGCGATGGTATTTATACTCCTCACGTACGGGGGCTGGAGCGAGACCGCCTACCTTTCTGGGGAAGTTCGTGATGCACGGCGAGATATCCCGCGAGCGCTAATCTGTGGAACCGCGATTGTCACGGCGCTCTACCTGTTTGCCAACTATTCGTATGTAAGAGCGTTGGGCATTGAGGGCTTGAGGCAGTCCGACGCCATAGCTGCCAATCTCGTCGGGTTAGCATTTGGAGACGTGGGAGCGGCAATTATCGCCGGCGTCGTGTGCGCGGCCTCACTCAGCACGCTCAACGCAACAATCTTAACCGGTGCGCGCTCAATGTACGCGCTCGGCCGAAGCTTTCCCCCCTTAGCAGTCCTAGGCCAGCATAGCGCACGCGGTCGCACGCCGCGCAATGCTATCCTTGTTCAGGCAATCATAACGATTGGGCTCGTCGTATTCGGAGCCTTTGCCCGCGACGGATTCCAATCAATGGTCGAGTATACAGCGCCAGTATTCTGGTTCTTCCTTCTGATGGTCGGCATCTCGCTGTTTGTGTTTCGCTGGCGCGCGCCGGAAGAACCTATTCCGTTCCGTGTCCCTCTCTATCCTTTGACTCCGCTCGTCTTTTGCGCCACGTCGCTGTATCTCCTCTATTCGAGCCTCGCATACACAGGCTTTGGCGCACTCATCGGCACGGCGATATTCTTGACGGGCATCCCGATACTTCTCATTGGCCGCCGCATAAGCAAGCCGATTGAATAATGGGACGGTTGGCTAATTTTGAATTCAAGCAGCTTCAAAGCGCGTGAATGCTAATATTCTCGCGTGCCCATAGGATGTGAAGCAAATC
Source organism: Hyphomicrobium sp. (assembly GCA_030598645.1). The sequence continues at coordinate 12,384 of JAUVPN010000009.1, forward strand.
ACAAGCCCCAACCTGTCACCGCGAGCACCTGGCCGGTCACACCGGCTGCGGCTGGTGAGGCAAGGAATACAACGACTTCAGCAATCTCTTCGCGTTTAGCCCAGCGCTTTAGATCTTTCGGCTTCATCGCTGCAATGTTCGACGCCGTGTCCACCAGCCCCGGCGCAACGGCATTAACGCGGATACCGGAGTCTCGTCCTTCCAGTGCCAAGGTGCGGGTCAGCGCCTCAATTCCAGCCTTGGCGCAATTGTAGGCAAGCATATTGGCTTGCGGGTTACCGCTTCGCGCGAAATTGATGATCGTTCCACATCCCGCTTTCTTCATATGCGGAAAGACTGTACGTGAGGTCAGAAAAGCGCTCAGCAGGTTGTTGTTCAATTCGCTGGTCCACTCATCCATCTCAAGTTCAATTGCGGGCTTGTATCGCGTCAGACCTCCGGCGAGGTTCACGAGGATGTCGATTTTCTTGTATTCCCCCAAAGTGCTGTCTATCAGTTGCTGCACCTGGGCTTCATCAGTGAGATCGGTGGCCATGGCTAAAACTCTACCGCCACCTTGCCGCATTTCACGAGCCCGTGCCTCCACATTGCTCTGCTGACGCGCACAAATTGCAAGTGCAGCACCGTTCGTCACCAATGCTTCGGCCACCGCTTGCCCAACTTGTCCGTCGTGACTAACACCAGTCACAAGCGCGATTTTGTCTTTTAGAATTGCTGGCACAGCATCTGACCTAGTTCCTCACCTGATATAGCTTATCCAGTCCGCTGCTCGTCGCATTTCAGGGCCTCGAAGCTTACGCCGTCATTTACTCAAGGAGGATCGCATTAGGGATGAACTCCCTGGGCTACAGCTCCTCTTTGGCCGGGCTCTATGGCCGGCGACGGTACCCTAAACAATATTGCATACAGCACCGGAATAACAATGAGTGTCAGTACAGTTGCGAAGGTCAGGCCGCCCATAATGGTGATGGACATATTGATAAAAAACACATCCTGCAGGAGCGGGATCATTCCAAGCACCGTGGTAGCCGCAGCCATTGTAACAGGGCGCATGCGGCTGACACTCGCATCAACAATTGCAGCATAGGGCGCTTTTCCTGCATCGATCTGCTGGTCAATCTCTTCAATAAGGACGATTGCATTCTTGATGAGCAGACCGATCAGGCTCAGCAAACCGAGCAACGACATAAAATCGAACTTGCCGTCAAAGAGCAGCATTGCGGCCGTCACACCAATCAAAGCGAGAGGCACCGTCAGCCAGATAATCAATGGTTGCCGAATCTTGCCAAACAACAATATCGATACGACGATCATCATGAGAAAGCCGACTGGTAACGCCGTGAACAGGGCCGCTTGCGCTTCGAATGAATCTTCATACTCGCCGCCCCAACTCAGTGAGTAGCCGGGCGGTAATTTGATGGCTTCGATTTTTGGCCTAACCCGTTCAAAGAGTTCCGATGTCAAGTCTCCGGTAGGATTCGTCGACGCGATGATAGTTTGTAGGCGATTGCGACCTCTTATGACTGTCTCTTCCCAGACCGTATCGAACCGTTTCACAACCTGTTGCACCGGCACGGACTTTTGAAGAATGGGGCTCCATACCGGAATGTCTTGAATGTTTGTTACGTCCTTGCGCTCATTTGGCGGAGGGCGGACGAGGATTGGCAGCAACCGAATCCCATCCCGGTAGAGCCCAACTTGCTCGCCCTTAAATGCTCGATTGAGCGCATTTGCGAGATCTTGCCGCGTTATGCCCAGTTGCCGCCCAACCTGCTCATTGAACACCGGACGAATGAGTTTTTGCGGCTGACGCCAGTCATTACGGATTTCCTTTGTCTCCGGGTCTTGGCGAAAGATCGCGGTCGCTTTATCGGCCAACTCTCTCAAGACCAACGGATCGGGTCCGTGAAAGCGCGCTTCGATTTTTCCGTCGCGTCCTGGACCGATACGTAGAGGTTTAATGATCGGATCGATTTGCGGCATCTCTTGCTGCATAAATTCTTCAACCGCGCTCCAGACAGCGGGTATTTGGTCGCGGATTTCAGTCTGGACGATAACTTGCGCGTAAGCGGGACTGTCCTCCTTTGGTTCGTAGACCAGCGAGAAACGCGCATCGCCGCCTCCAATCACGGACGTTGTTTGGACCACACCAGGTTGTTCGCGGACGAAAGCAGAGACCTTGAGCGTGTCATCGCGCGTCTTTCGGATATCTGTTCCCTCAATCGACCAAATATCGACGAAGAACATTGGCGTATTAGCATTCGGGAAAAATGACTCCTTGACATGGCTAAAGCCAAACAAGGCAGCCAAGAACAGAGAAAAAACAACCGAAACCGTTGCCCAGCGATACCTTAGCGCACTCTCGAGTAAGCGGCGGTACAGCTGGAAAAGTCCGCCCTTATAAGGATCTTCACTCGATCCGGCAGCCTTCGGGTCTGGCTTCAAGAAAATTGAACATAATAGAGGGGTGGTGCTGACTGCTGTCAGCCAGCTGAGCGATAGCGAGATAAGAATCACGTAGAAGAGTGATCTCGCGAACTCTCCGGTATTGTTTTGAGATAGGCCGATGGCCGAAAAGGCCAGTATGCCGATGATGGTGCCACCAAGCAGCGGTATCATCGTACCGCCAACAACTTCCTTAGCGGCTTGCGAAGCCGGCATGCCCGCGCGTATGCGTACTAACATGCCTTCGGCAACAACAATGGCGTTGTCGACAAGCATTCCAAGCGCAATGACGAGCGCCCCTAGCGAAACGCGCTGCAGCTGAATGCCAAACAACTGCATGATCCATAGAGTGCCTCCGACAGTTATCAGCAAGACCGCGCCGATTATTAGGCCGGTCCGCAGCCCCATAAAAAATAAGAGGACAACAATTACGATCACCAACGCCTCGGTCACATTGACGATGAACCCACTTACAGATTTGTCGACGGTGGTCGGTTGATCGTAAATTTCATGTGCTTCTACGCCGACTGGCAGTGTTTCTTGGAGTTCATCAAAACGCTTCCTAAGACGGTGGCCGACATTGACTACGTTCTCACCGGGAAGCATTGAGATGCCGATAGTCAGGGCTGGCTGACCGTTGACGAAAACCATCTTGTTGGGCTCATCGCGATACGCCCTTTGTATTGATGCGATGTCGCTGAGATAGACGAGCTTCTTGTCGGTCCCTTCGCCTTCCGAGCTGATGAGGACATCGCCAATCTCCTTTACCGATTGGAATTCCCCAGTGGGGGAGATGCGTATGAATTCATCTCCAACACGCACGTTTCCAGCATCAGCAACGAGATTCTGGGATGCCAGAACCTGAGCTATTCTCTCTTGTGAGATGCCAAGTTCACCAAGTCGCGCCCGCGATATTTCAACGTAGACAACCTCATCCTGAGCGCCGCCTATGGCGATTTTTCTCACGCCCGGTACAAGTATTAATTGTCGCTGATAATAGTCTGCGACATCCTTCAAGTCGCGATACGTGTAACCAACGCCTGTTATTGCAAAGTAAAGTCCGTACACGTCGGCAAATTCATCAATGATTGCCGGCTCCCGCGCGCCAGGCGGGAGCTTATGCTTCATGTCGGCGATCTTACGCCTCAACTCGTCGTATATGTCCGGAAAATCTGCAGTCGTATACTCATCCTTGAACTCGACTTTTATGTCCGAGTAGCCGGGGCGCGAGATCGACTCCTTGATCCGCTTGAGCTGCGGCATGCGCTGTACGGCTTCTTCGATATGGTAGGTAACTTCGTCCTGAGTCTGGCGCGCGGTGGCTCCGGGGTACTGCGTTACTATTTTGGCTTCCTTGATTGTGAAGTTTGGATCTTCGAGCTTTCCCATTGCGTCGAAGCCGGAAATCCCACCGCCCACGAGTAGAATAACCAGGAGCCAGGAAATCACTTTGTATCTAACCGATAGTTCTCCAATATTCATATGGCGCGGCGTACCTCCAAGCGGACATTTTTATTGGCGATCTACCGACCCTTGTCCGGGTTCTTGATCTGCTTTTCCGCGGCGCGACGTGTTTTAGCGTCGTCCTCGCGTTCTTCAGCTTGCTCCGGTGTTGGCATAAGAGTGACTTTCATACCCTCGACCAGAAATGGCACGCCGGCAACAACAATGCGGTCTCCAGGCTGCAACCCCTCGGTTATGGCGATCGAATTGCCGCGTAAAGTTCCCACCTTCACCGGCTTCACAGCGACAGTCATATTCTGTTCATCAACAATCCACGCGCGTCCTGCAAGTTCATTAGAGGAAACAATCGCCTCGACCGGCACATAGATAACGGCCTCTGCATCGAGGTATTGTGATAGATCAACGGTAACATTCGCGGTCATTCCCGGCAGCACCGTAATTTCCGAGGGTGCTTCTAGTGAGTAGGTGGCCTCGAATGTGCGCGTGGCCGGGTCCGCCTTCGTTGCAATTTCTCGGAATACGAGCTTGTATTTGTTCTCTGGCGCGGCATCAAAATGTGCATAGACGTCCGGGTCGGCGCTTGCGCCTTCCTCCTCTGTTATGCGCAGCATGATTTGTTCTGGGACGTCGAACTTCACCTCAAGTGCCCCAACGTCCCTTAGCTCGACAATCGGTTGCTTAGCTTGGACTTCCTCAAAGTTCTGCACGAGACGATTGGAGATCTCACCTTTGAAGGGAGCCTTCAGTGTGGTGTAGTCCAGATCTTTTTGTGCTTTTCTCAATGCCGCGCGCGCGCGCTTCATCTCCGCTTCGCGGCGATCACGCTCTTTCAGCGTGACGAACCCTTTTTTAGCAAGGGGTACGGCGCGCTCAAAATCTTTATTTGCGCGGAAGAACTCAGCCTGCCGATCATCAACGGCGAGTTTGTACTCCGTATCGTCAAGCTTAGCGATGACTTGTCCTTGCTCAACGCGTTCCCCTTCCTTTATGGGAAGCTCATTGATCGTGCCCGGGACCCTGAAGGACACCTCGGCACGACGCGTAGACTCAATCCGCCCTGGAAAACTGCGCATACTGCTCGACTCAAAATCGGGAATGAGCAGAGTTTTGACGGGGCGCACTACTTCAGGGGCTGGAGTTTCTTGCTCTTCGCTACAAGCCGTCAGCAAAAGTAGGGGCATCAAGGAAATACTGAGAAACCTGCGCATGTGTTTATTCATAGCCTGGCACTCGACAAGTTCTAACTGACGCGCGCTTTCGCGTGCCGCACCGCTAGCCAACTTCCAACCTCACAGATTCAAAGTTCATAAGGTCGTGTTGGCTTGCTACTAAACTGCCACTATCAGCCAAAGAGATCCAGTCGCAATGACCACTCCAGACTTGCTGCTACAGCTGGTAGCCGGAGGAGCACGGCACTGAGGCTATAGTTTCTGCCGACTTTCAAATGCGTCCGGTATCGGTTGCCCAATTGGCGAACACTCTGCGTTAAGGCCAGCGCCCTCGCGCTGATGTTTCTAGCCTTACGCCAAGTTAGACCGTGTCACTCCGGCAAAGGTCACGCTCGCGCAATCTCCACGCGCTTAACGTGGAAGATGTTGGCTTCGTATTAGTGCACGAGCTCTCCCATCCCGTTGTTGCAGACAGTGATGGCTACTGGGCTGAATTACTTTGCTCAGCAACCTCCGATCCACGGTAAAGCCCCACTAAGCGTGCGATTATCATCGCTTCAAATATGACACCAGTAATGGCCTCGAATATCGATAATGTTCGTGCCACTGGACTGAGGGCTACGATGTCTCCGTAACCCAACGTCGTCAAAGTCGTGAAGCTAAAGTAGATGAATTGGTTCCAATCAGCGTATTCGGCATCAATCAAATCGCCAAACGAGCTTGGGTCGATGGCGTGAACAAAACTGTAGATCAAGGACCAAGTTATTCCGATGAGAAGATAGATCGCGACCGCACCGATCAAAACATCCCGGTCAACGACGGGGGCCCGGACGAGCTGCGTCAACGCAACTACGATGACAGCGATGTTAAGGCATATGTATAACGCCTCACCACCGAGCCATGCGGCGTCCGGCGGGAATGCCTCTCCTGCCCATAGAAGGAGCGCTGCTGCGCCCGTGAGAATTATCATCGCGATTTGGAGCTTTCGATGACTACCCACTAAGCGCACGAGGGAAAACAAAATCCCAGTAAAGATCGCGGTTATTAGGAAATCTCCCCTCTGTGTCTCTTCGATAAAAGGGGACGCAAGCAGGAGGATAATGAGGGAGCATAGAAGGAGTAACGGCTTGGAGCTGAGGATTGTGTTCATCATTGGAACCCGTTTTGATGGCCATAGAGGGCTGCGCGGCACGCACTAGCAGAATGGATCTCAGGGCCACAAAAATAAACTTTTTTCCTCCGAACCTATTTCTTACGTTCCCTCTCGTTAATCAAAAAGATTCATCCTGGCTTGCATCAAGTCAGAAAGAAAGAACTCAATTGTTTGCCACGCATGAGGCCGCGCCGAACTGATGGTCCATTACCCAATTCCGTGAGCTATGAAATAATTTGCAATTGCGCCGCGGCCGCAACATCGAGCGTATCCGGCGGAAAAGAAAACAGCGCCCGTCTTGCAACGAGCGCTGTTTGGCAGCAACTGCGTATCAGTCACTTACCTGGTGGTAGAACGCTTTACGTCGACGGCCACGAAAATTTTCTTGCCGTTCTTGGAAGCTGTTCCCGTCCACTTACCATTAACATCCCTCTCCAACGGTGAAATGTTCGTATAGCCCTGACGCATCAAGTGCTCACGCGCATTTTCCATGGTGAACGGGTTCCCGGAACCGGCGCTATTGGCCGCGGTTGTTCCAGGTTCCGCCTTTGGGGCTGCCTGGTCGGCGACTACAGGCGGGGCGAGTCCGGCCATAAGGATTGCAGCGAGAGAAAGTGCACGAGTCATTTACAGCTCCTGATCTGTTTGCTGGGTCCCGTTCGGCGCCAGGTGCGTTTTGTCCGCATCTCGTGCCGACGGATTAGATGACATCGCATTCCGCGAACAATGAACTGGCAACCTCAGGCCTGATATCTTG
>JAUVPN010000001.1 GCA_030598645.1 Hyphomicrobium sp.
CAACTTGCCTTTGGCAAAATGAGCGCGTATCCGAAGGATCGGCTGGAGGTTGAGCCGAGATTATGTGGTCCCGTAGCTCAGTTGGATAGAGCATCTGCCTTCTAAGCAGAGGGTCGCAGGTTCGAATCCTGCCGGGATCGCCAAATCACATTTTGCCGGACGACAGTTTCGGGGTTTATGGGACTAAGACGCCGCCGTCAGGCCAACCCGGCATAAAGAAGCACAACACCGAACACGATCACGCCGATGCCAAAGGGTACCGTTGCTTCGCCAGCAAACGGGACGACATTCACCCAGTCCAGATAGCGGCGTCGAATTGCCAACAGGAGCCCGCCCTTAATCAACGTCGACCACGCAAGCAATGAAACAACGATGGCTAACGGGCCAGTCCACAGATTGTGAACCGCAACCATCGCCGCACCGAGCGCGAATGTGAATGCCCCTGTCAGGAAGCCAAGTGCTGTGTTTTCGCGCAACTCCTCAATGATAGTGGCGTAGCTATTCCGAGCGGTGAGCAAACCGATACCTACGGCTATCATGTAAAGGCCAATAAACACCGCCAGGATCTGTGTCACTGATAGCGCCTCAATCATCGTTCTCCTCCTCTAGCGGACGTGAAAGAAGGTCCAAGTCTTAACAACCAAATCTGTGGTCCATTGCATCGAACACGAAGCGCAGCTGTGACCGGAGCTATGCGGAAACGGGTCTAGTTCATAACCCTTATAAAGGGTAGCAATGGCCATCGGGTCCGATGCACCAATGTCGGCTTATGGGAAAGAGCAGACAATTCAATCTTGCTCTACTAAGTGCACCTTTGGACTCTGGTGCACATTTGCGAGGAGGCTCAGTAATTCAAGTCGATTTCTCACCATATATAACGGCACCACCTAGCCGGCCTTCCCGAATTTCTGAGAGTAAGCCGCCGTAGCTTCCAAGGACGTGCGCAAAGCCGTCGGGACCCACCAATCGCTCTATCGCATCGCGCTTGGCCTTAATCTGACTAATGAGCGCAACGTACCAACGTTCATAGTCATCGTGTAGCTCCCTCACCTCTTGTAACCGCCAGCCTCCGGTCTCCAGTGTTTCAGTCAACCCCGCCATCCTTGGCGGATTAGGGAGGAAGGGAATACCCGGGCTTACGGTCGGCGCCCCTTGGTAACCACCGCGATCTACGTAGTCGAAGATAACCAGTCGGGCCTTTGACTTGCCTCGATCAGCTAACGAACGCAGGCCGACTGCATGGTCCCCTAAGGCATAGAGAACATTAAAAAGGGTGACGACATCGAAGCACCTGTCCAAGTGCAGAGCGAGTTCGTTGATGTTGCAGCATACGAACGTCAAGTCCGGATAAACCTCCTGTGCATGCGCAATAGACTCAGCTTCGACATCGATACCAGTGACCTGACCCCAGCCATTGCGTTGCATGTATGCTGCCGTGCCGCCACGCCCACAGCCGGCGTCCAGAATGCATTGATTTGAATCTTTGGGGACCTCTCTCATTGCCCGCTCGATTGCTTCCTCTTCGCCAGCATGGGCAAAGTCGGCATCGCGTACCAACGCGAGAACGCGTTTACCTTGGAAGGAGTTCATGGCGAATTGTCTTGGCATTTGACTGAACCTCAATTGAGATTACCCCGGCGTCAACAAGTCTTGGGCCACAAACAGACCAGTGCCCGGGACCTTCAACGCTCCATACGCTTATTGCCATCTGACACTTCGAAAGATGGTGGACACAGGCGCGTGATGACTCAGTCAAGCCACCTCTGAATGACGACGGCAATCGTATCCATTTTTACGCTCGTTGGTTCTGGCCGCTGTGCGGCGGCTAACATGCATTATCTGCGAGCACAAAGGTCCCGTGAAGCGGCTTGCTATGAGCAACTTTCTGGCGACAATTACTCGAGCTAGAGGGGGCGCCGATCTCGGAGGATGACTATGAAATATGTCTTGATCCTATTTCTTGTGAACGCGCCTACAACCGATGTGAGGATGCAGGAGTTCAACAGCAAGCAGACTTGTAAAGATGCAGGAAGGCTCATCACGAAGAAGCTCATTAAAGACAGGGCTACCACTACTGGCGGACAGTTTGTGTGTGAGAAGAAATAAGAGCACCCAAGCACTAGAATGACTGCGCAACATTCTCGAGCCGCAGTTCCCACCAGCCGACAAGTCCTGCACGCCACGGCACAAACACGTCGCTAAGACGGTAGCTGAGCTGTGTAGGCGCGCTCAATTTCAATCTGCAAACACGGGGCGGCCGCTGCCGAGGCCAATAATCTGCATAGCAACTGATGGCCCAACCTACGTGTCGGCCAAGGCAGTACGTTCGAGTGAGGGTCGATGCAAGTCCCGCTATCGCTCGGACGCAGCGGCGGTTAGTCGGTGGGCGCGACTATCGTGTCATTCAATTGTAGTCATTGCCGATCTGGGGCTCCTAAGGTCTTCTTCAATTCATTGAACTCGTCTCGATTGGCGTACGAGCCTGCCTTGATCCATTAAGATTAACGCTGGGAACCAAAAAAGGGGTTTCGACCGGAAAGGAACAGCATGACATGAGCCGAACCCCTATGGGATAACCGCGGAAAGGATTACGTTAAAAAGCCAACATGCAATCAAAGAGGGTGCCGTGTACGCCAGAAATCTTATGACATTAGCTGTTGCAGCCGTCGTTCTCGCCACCACTTCGGGGGCAGAGGAGTGGGACGAGGGCATCGCCCGGACTGCAAGAAACCATGGCCCTATTCCACTGATGACACTAGGTATCGACTACGAGAACTTTGCTATTGGCCCTCATTCTTTGCAGGGCGAGTTGGTTCTCCGGGTGTGCAGGGACCCCCAAGCAAGCACCGACGTTACTGTTGTCAATGCTGTTCCTCAGCAAGCAACAAGCCCTCAATTAGAGTTGAAACAATTGTACTATGGCTGTGGCGATATCGAAGGCGCGCAATTTTTCGTAAAACTAATTACGAAGAAGTTTGCTGGTTTGGCAGGTATAATAGAGCCTAAAAGCTCATCAGGTTGGGCAAACGTACGACTTGCCGAAGGCTACAGCGGAGACCATGCATTAATAAACGTCCGCACGCCTCAGAAGTATATCATTGAGATTCCTAAGAAGGAGGGTGACGACGCTTACAAAGTGCAGTTTGAAATCTACAACACCACGTGGCCCTTAGGTCGGAAAGTATGGCTCCACTCAAACGATATCAACCAGGAGTTAGTAAAAGAAGCCAGAAAGATCGTAGTGCTTCAGACCAAATTCGAAGATGACCGGGATGCTAAAGTCCCGGAGAAAACGATCAGGTACGCTCGATGCGATTCAGCAGAAGTAACCTGCAAGAAGGCCGAAGGTCCGGATAGATGGTTGGAAGACGGCCAGTCCAGCGATTAGAGAGCGTGGTGATTTGAACCACTTATCGGGTAGACTAAAGCAAACCTTATCCGATAAGACCTAAAGAACAGAGCTTCCGATTGGACGACCCAAATTCAGCTCACTCTCGTTGCCGGAGCCGGTCCCGGGCAAATTTCTTTCGTCGCTGAACTTGCAAGCAAACCGTTCCATCTCAGTCTGCTTCTATGGCGGACTACGCTTAGACTACGAAAAAATGCTTATTGCGAAAGACCGGCGCCCATGCGCCCCAGGCCATAATTGGCCTCATAGCATCTTACACGCTTATCGCTTGGATTGTCTTAGCTGGTCGAAGTGCCTATGCTGGCTGGCTTGGTTCACCGAATTGGGGAGCTAGCTCAGTGATTACGCCCGTCCGGATGATCATCTTCATCTTAGCATTAACCGCCATCGGTTGGTTCGTATCGCGCATCGATACCGCTTCTAACTCCGGCCCGGCAACGACAACTATCTCTGAGACGATGCCGGCGCCGACTGAATCAGCTCCGACCATTCCGCTGGCTAGACCTAAGCTTGATGGCGACGATGCGGCGACTGTACTTGCTGCTAGCACGACGCCAACCGGCAGGACTCCGCCCAAGCCACGCCCTAAGCCTGAGCTTTATGACGACGATGCAACGACTGGGCCTGCCTCTGAAGCGACGCCAACGTCATCGCAGGAGGCTCCGCCCATACCACCGGCCAAGCCTGAGCTTTATGGCGACGATACGACGACGGTGCTTGCCGCTGAAACGACGCCGGCGTCTACGACTGAGCTTGCAGATGTTGGCATGGAAACGTCACCTGCAATTGAAACGACAACGGCGCCGACAACGAATACTACGCCCGATATGCTTGCCAATTTCGTCGACTATGTTGAACGCAGAGATGACGAGATCATTGTCGACGTACCGACTACCCACGTAGAGACTAGTGGCAACAAGAAAACCCGCGTGAAGGTTCGCGCACCCTACACAAAGATCGATGTCGACACTAAACGCCGAATGGTTCGTATCCGCGTGCCCTACTACAACGGCGATATACGTTGGTGATGAGCCCGGCGTCACAACTATCCCAGCGCGATTCGCAAAGTTCGCTTATTCCCAGACGCGGACATAACGCCTCTAGTTTAAATCGTTAGTAATGCCTGGGACGAACAAGTAAGCAGCTTTCAGGCGTCCGCTTGCTCTACTATGGCTGGCACGCCATCCACTTCTACGGCTGGTAGCGCCGTGTATTTCCAATCTTAGGGGGGCAAGAAGCCTCCATGTGCGTAAAGAATTGGAATGCCTCTGACCGCAGAGAACTCCCGCGTTTGCGCACCACAACTCCGCGATATAAATAGAGTGCAAGTTCAGGAGCGGATCAACACGCTCCAGTCCTTGCCAGAATTATGAATGTTCGATTCACTCGCAAACGCCTGCGCAATTGCGAAACAAATCGATTGGATGAAGTAAGGAGTTCATTGTGAACCAGATCGATATTTGCGCTGGCCTACTGGAAGACAATAGGCATCACCTTAGGAAGTTGCAATCAGGCGAGATTAGAATCCGCCGTTATGACAACCGTGAAGAAGCTGATGTAACGGCACAAGAGATCAGGCTCTGCAAGGGCACGATCGCGCTGCTAGAGCACCTATACGAATTGACATTAGAAAAAATTTGCCAAGAAAATCGCCAAGCCAAACGCCTTGTAATCTTTGAGCGCATCACGGGCCTCCTGATTCCCATCAGCGCCTTCGCCGCAATGCTTGTTTTTACTGGTTGGTTTGGCATGCAGGGGGAGGATCGCTGGATCGTGTCCGCTTCGATCCCCCTCGCCGGTCTGCTTTTGAAGGCAAAGGATTGGTCTTTGGCCGTTACCGTGCTTGTTGTCGTGGCTATCTATACTGCCGGCCCACTTCTGCTCGGCGCGTGAACCGCGCGAAGAACGCTACCTGTCATTTTTGGCAATGGCACGCAGCAGCGTTGAGCCGGACCGTTTAGAGAATTCTAGGAATCGCGTGCCCCTCAGACCGGAACGCTATAGAGAACGAAATCCGTCTTGGACTGATAGGTATCATAAAGCCTCCGGCCAGCGTAATTGAATTCTTGCGTGAGCCAGTTGACGGCAGGCAGGCCTTTGTCCCTTGCGAAGGCCTGCACATGGTCGATCATTAGTCGTCCAGCCCCCGAGCCACGCTGAGCCGGATCTACATATAGGTCGCTTAGATAGCATACCATGCTGGCACTCAGTGAGCTGTGCATCAGCTGATACTGAACAAAGCCAACAATGTGCCCTTTTGTATCCACGACCAGGTCGCACCAGAAATTGTTTTCGGGGTCAAAGATCCAGTCCCAGACACGATCGATCCCACCGCCTGGAATATTGAGCTCGTAGAACTCAGCATAATTTTGAAACAGTTCTTCCCACCGAAGACGGTCGGTTTTGTCAAGCGCGCGAATTGAATGGATCATTAGTCGTTCTACTCTCTAATTGCGTGGGCTGCGCGTTGTGGGACTCTGATGCCTGAGGTTGATCGTGGCAATCGTGTGGCCAGCTAAGTGCTAATAACGTTCATTCGCCTATTGAGCTACGATGGCCAAGACTTTCCCGTATATCCGGGCGTGGTAAATGCCCAAACATCAATTAGGCAACTCAACAACTCGATGTCGCAGGCGCGAGAGACGATAGGTCGATGACACCAATTCGATCGTGTATTAGACGGCGTCTTGGGGCGCATTGTGATTATTCCTAATCACGCCCAGGTCGACTTAGCAGAGGATTCTAAATCCGTTCTGGAAGAAACTGCCGACGTCCCAATTGAGAGCGGTGCGATAGTGAGCAGCCCTAATATCTGCTGTATCGACGACGCCGATAGTAGCGCCCACGAGGTTGTGGGTAGCTGTAGGCATAAAAAGATCCAGAAGCCCGGTAGCGTGGCCGCCGCGTCCTCGCCCTATAACGGCGGCGTGCTCGATTGTTACGCACCTTCCGTGGTCGATAGTTTCGAGCCCTCGATGAAGCTGGTCGCGTTCCACGCACGGCGATCTTTGTCAGTCCTTTTCCATGCTTGTGCACAAGGTTATAGAACTTCTTCGCGTTCGAAGTTCTCAGCCGGACGCAGCCGTGCGACGCAGGGCGGCCAAGCTGCCCCACCGCGGTGGTCCCATGCACGGCATAGCCTTTATGGAAAAATACCGAGTATGGCATGGGCGAGTTGTAGTACTGCTTCGAATAGTGCATCCGCGAGGTCCACTGGGGCTTATAGAACCCAACCGGCGTGACATACCCGCTGCGCGCTGATGAAATCTTCCAGGTATGCAGCACACCCGACTTGTCGGAAACTGTCAGCCTTTGCGTGGTCAAATTTACGTCTGCAAATAAGGTCGGTGCGGGCGGCTTCAGCAGCGCAGCCTTACTCACCTCGTCCGGCGTTCCCAATTCAACTGCTGCCATGAGCGCAGCATCCGCCGCCTGGTGGCCTCTGGGCTCAACGGCCTCTTCCTTCATGGGGGCGATGACCGTCCGCTCAGTTGGCTGGGAATTAGTGTCTCCTACAGATTGTCCGAATGCCGGACCCTTCGCATCACTTGCAGCAAATAATTTCGCTTCGGTTGGCTTCAAGGGCACGGCCTGCGCCATTTCCTCAGGCCTCTTGATTTCAATCGCCGCTATGAGGGCAGCATCTACCGCCTGGTCAGCCCTGGGCCCAACGGCCTCTTCCTTTATAGGCCCGACATCCGACAGCTCGGTCGATTGGGAAATGAAGCTTGTTCCAGGTTTTTTCGATGCGAGGCCCGCCGCATGAGTTGCTGGAACCAATTCAGGCGACTCAGCGGGTACGGGCCAAACAAATGGCAAAACAAAAAGGACCGCGGCAAACGACACACACAATTCACGAAACAAACCCATCAGTACTAATTTCAACCCCAGCTGTGGTTGTAATCGATGGTCTCACCATACAAGGACGAGATCGGATGAGAGCTTAGCGCCGATGCTGTCTTAGTTCAACGAACTAAGCCGCAATAACGAGCGACATTCGACCAAAGCGTAAGTTTGCGTTACCTGCAAAAGGCGAACGAAGCGTTCACATCCGCAATCTGCTTCTCACTCTAAAAAAGTTTGAGCATCTGGCGGGTCGTCGATAATCGACAATCGAGTTGCGGAAACTTTTACTCAATTTGTAACTTTCCCAGCAGAGAGCATTGGCTGACAGCATCTAGTTTTTGTAAATGTCTGGAGCCGAAAGCGCCCCACGATAGACAAGCCAACGGTGAACTTGATTTGTTTGCAGATCGACCTGCAAGGCCGAATTTAGTATGTTGAGTTTCAGGGCAGCGATCGCTGCGGAACCTGCCATTTCGCGGCGACTGCAGCGGCCGGAACATTCTCAACCATAAGCGCGGGGCGCAGCTGCTCTAGAGTTGCACGGCTGTCGCATATATTTTCGGAAAGAGCGAAGAGAATTAGGGGGAAGTATGAAGCCGCTCTGCGAGATTTACGCAGAACGGCCCCATGCAATCTAGCGGAGCAGACTACGGGACCGCGTGCCCGTTGCTGCTCTTCTGTAATGGGGCGTTAGCCATTGTCTTCGGACGCCTCAGCGGACTTATCGGGTGCATCGCCAGCCGGCTGTGCCGGGGCCTCAGTTGCGGTTTCGGCCTTATCGTCCATGGGCGCATCTTCCGCAAAAGCCGGAGCAAAAGAACCCAATGCAAGCGCGATCGAAGTAGCCATTGCGATGTATGTCTTATGGGTCATGAGTGTGTTTCCCTCGTTGAGTTGCTGAAGCCCCCATGACGCATTTATGGAATCGATTCGAGCGATTTTAGGACACGCAGTCAGAAGACTTTGCGAAACGTATTTCGAAAGAACCTGCACTAGGGTTTGCATCTTCGTGAGTGAAACTGTTGTGAGAAATGCCCTTTCGCCCGCCATCAAGCGATTAGATCGCGCGTGATCTCATCCACGTTGCGACATCCGCACAGCGCCATCGCATGGTCGAACTCCGCATGAATCAATTCGAGCACGGCACGCACACCCGCTTCACCGTCAACGGCCAATCCCCAGAGGATCGGTCTGCCGAGCAATACCGCCCGCGCCCCGAATGCGAGTGCCTTGAGAACATCAGTCCCGCGCCTAATTCCGCCGTCGACAAGCACTTCTACCTCTCCATCGACCGCCTCGATCACTTCTTGCAACGCTCGAATGGTCGGCTGGGCGGTATCAAGCTGTCTGCCCCCATGATTTGAGCAAATGATCGCCGCGACACCGGCGTCAATCGCGCGCCTTGCATCGTCGCCGCGAGCCACGCCCTTGACGATAACCGGCAAGCGGGTGAGGGAACGCAACCATTCCACATCGCGCCAGGTCAGATCATCGTCTAGCAGCCTGGCAAAATACTCAGCAACACCTGAGGTGCCGGAAACACGAGGAACCCTACCTAGCTCGCCATCTCCAAGATTGGCAGCACCTAACCCGTCGGGCAGGTGAAAGTGATTGCGGACATCCGCCTCTCGATGTCCAAGTATCGGCGCATCGATCGTCAGCACAAGCGCCGTGTAGCCTGCCGCCTCGGCCCGCTCGACGAGCGACTTAGTGACCCCACGATCCTTGTAAATGTAAAGCTGAAACCAGCGCAGGCCATTGCTGTCATTGGCGACATCTTCCAACGAGGTGTTTGACATGGTGCTCATGACGTAGATCGTATTGACCGACTTCGCCCCTCGCGCTGTCGCCAACTCGCCAAGCGGATGCGCCAGGCAGTTGAAGGCACACGGCGCCACCAAAACTGGCATCGCGATCTTTTCGCCTAGGATCGTCGTCACGGTATCGCGCGAACCAACGCCGCGAAGCACTCGGTAGCGAAGAAAGATGTCGTTATAGGCTTGCTGGTTCGCCTCGACAGTGATCTCGTCTTTGGCTCCGCTTGCATAATAATCGAAGGCCATCGCCGACATGCATTCCTTTGCCATTCGCTCATACTCGAGCAGATTAAGGGCCTGTGGTTCCGATTCATTCACGTTAGTCATTGTGGCGTCGATCAAACCCCTCGTTGTTTTATTCATACAATTGGCAGGCTATCTGATCGAACGACAAAGCGGAACTCCTCAGGCGGAGCTGGTCGCAGCCTATGATGCTACTTAATGAGAATTGCCCTTGAATGGAGGTCATCACATTCTCTTGCTAGCTTAAATTCAACGTAGCTGGAGACAATCGGTGGCAGGACGATCTATCGGGCGAACTAGCGCCAGATAATCTAACCAATATAGGCTGACTATCACGCCTCGCCCTGGTCGCTTTGCCTTTTTGAGACCACAGATAGTGAGGGTGGCGCATTGATGGACAAAGGAAGTGCAATTATCGTTGGTGCCGGAACCGGGACCGGCGCGGAAGTGGCTAAACTGTTCGCAAAAGCAGGTTATGGGGTCGCCGTTGCGCGACGCAATGCAGATGCCCTCACCTCTTTAGTTGCCGAGATCGAGCAGAGCGGCGCCCATGCAAAATCTGTTGGCGCAGATGCTTCAGACGAGCGCGCAGTTATAGATCTTTTCGACACCGCTGAGCGGGCTTTAGGACCCGTTGAGGTTGCCGTCTTTAACGCTGCTGGCATTATGAGGGGGTCCATACTTGAGACGACAAAGAACGATTTCGAACTGATGTGGCGAGCGTCTGCGTTGGGTGGGTTCCTTGTCGGCCGTGAGGCTGCACGACGCATGACAAGGAGAGGACGCGGTACAATTATATTTACAGGCGCAACTGCATCCACCAAGGCCAGCGCCAACTTTGCTGCATTCGCTGCCGGAAAGCATGGACTTCGCGCGGTCGCACAGAGCATGGCCAGGGAGCTGGGACCTAAGGGTATACACATCGCACACGTCATCGTTGACGGCGTTATCAATGTCCAACGTAGCCGCGAGATGATGCCGGACCGCACCGAAGCTAAAGGTCCTAACGGCCTTATCGACGCTAAGCGTATCGCCGAATCGTATCTATGGCTGCACAAACAGCCTCGGGATTCCTGGACATTCGAATTGGATTTGAGGCCCGCCATCGAGCCTTGGTGAAGAGGGTCGAGCCCTTCGGGCCGAAGCAATCCTTGAGAGCCCTATCTCTGCGACCTTACCCTATGATGTTCTCAATCCGCTTTTGTTTGCGAAGTTTGGACGAAAGCCACTTATTGATTCATATCTTTGCAGCCTTGTTTAACAAGCGGAAGCTGCCGTTGCCCACGGCATCAAAGATTTGGGGGCGCACAGCGTGGTGACCAATACACTGACGTTGAGAAGCATCACGACTTCGAAACGGTTTTAAATGAAAAGGCTCCAGTCTCGCAACGGGCCGAAGACCTTAAGCCAAGGATAGCAGGAAGCGCTCCATTCAAGGCCATCGTGCAGGCAGTTTCGGGAACCGAGATCGCTCCATTGCCGCTGGAGAGCGGCTGTTTCAAAACAGGCCCCGAACAAGCCACGCCGCCGGTATCAGGATCCTTCCTACCGGCGGAGACAAAGAGGGTTTGAAACTGCGGACACTCGTCCTGGGGGATTAGTTTGCCTCAGGTTGCGAATGGTTGACCGAATCTCCTCAGGTCTACGTCCGCTAGCAGGCTCAGTTGAGTTGGCGTCCACGATCGAGACGTTCCACAAGCGGGCACTGCAGTTTTCTTCTAGGTCCGCTCCATGTCTACCGATCTCAACGCCGCACGGAGGGCCGGCTCTAATGAGGCTGGAATGTGGCTGCCTTGCTACAGAGTCGGCTGAGCATAAGTGATAGAATTAAACTGATTTGCGAGTGCCGGTTTCAACTTCACACACTCGAGGGAACCTGCCATGTCCGAAATCATTCGCAGTGGCCTTATCCTTTGCATGGGCCTGACCGTGATGTGCGCGGGTCTTGTTCTCATCTTGTATTAGTGAGCGTCGCTGCTGCCCGGCGCAATGGCTCTAGGCAACTATAATCTGCGCAAGCTCCCTCATTAGACCGCTAAACCTTACGTACGCCTGCGCCCCAGCGTTGCTCCGATAAACGTCCGCGATATTGACCGCATAATCAAAATTTCTGCCACGCATTTATCTTTGCGCGGCGACTGCAGTTGTGGACCGCACTCCAATCGCCGCCGTTCTGACGCGCTATGCCGGGAGCCGACCTGGCCGCACCGCTTCACAGCCGCATTATTTGGGCTAGCGTAGGCGTGGCTACCACGTTGCCTGCCAGGCGGACGAGGATCTAGTTAAGGCGCGCTTTGCGAAAAGTGCGGATGGCGAACACGGTCACCAGGCTTCAAGCCCAAACGGTCCGCCGCACCGCCGGCAAGCTCGAGCACAGCGGTCACTGGACCTTCCGAGGCGATGATGCGCTCCGACATGGGCTCGGCGCGCTTCTCAACGCGATGCACGACTCCGTCAGCGCGGATGAAGACCATATCGAGCGGAATATATGTGTTGCGCATCCACATGGTCACTTCTTGAGGCGTCTCGTAAGGAAAAAGCATACCATTCCCATCAGCGAGAAAAGTACGAAACATAAGCCCCACTCGCTTTTCCGCGGGCCCAGCAGCAATCTCCACCGCGATCGGCTGCTCTCGACCATCGCTGGCAATCAGCCACAAACGCTCGACACGCATTTTCGCGGCAAGCCCAGGGACCCAAACAAGTGTCAACGTGGAGAGAGCAAAAAGCAGGGCCGTCCAGCGGACAGCCCTGCTCAAAATATCTAGGCCAGCGTTCTTGCGAAAGCTTAGTGGGTCGGTGGTAGTCCCGATACCCCGTCTGGTCGCAGTTCGGCTGCCATACAGCCTTTCGACCCGTGACCCCAGCGAACCTGGACCATTTGACCCGGCCGAAGTTCTGTAAAACCGAACCGACGTAGGGTCTCCATGTGCACGAACACATCCGGAGTACCATCTCCGCGGGTCAAGAACCCAAATCCGCGCACCCTGTTGAACCACTTGACCATGGCCCGCTCCCAATCGCTCTCGGGCTCCACTACCACGTGGGTCCGCTGCGGCAGCTGGGATGGGTGAATTGCGGTGCTCTCGTCCATGCTGAGGATGCGGAAGGCTTGCATGCCTTTCGGACGACGCAGGACCTCGCAATGAACTCGCGCTCCTTCATATGCAGTCTGGAACCCGCCAGCCCTCAGACACGTGACGTGAAGTAGAATATCGGCCAATCCGTTGTCAGGAACAATGAACCCATATCCCTTTGATGCGTCAAACCATTTGATTGACCCGACGACCTCGAACACCTCGATGCCGGCCTCGTCGGCACCTTCGAGGCTGCCCTCGACCGGACCTTCGAATTGAGAAAGGTCAGGACGTTTTGTGTCCCCCATCTGTAATACCCCGCTACTGCTCTACGTTGCCCTTGCAATCCCACCCCCCGTCTTGGCGACATGAAAGATGCCCTCTCCATGCGCGCCGCCGGTGCGAGACAGGGCAAAGAATATCACCTGATGTCGCCGCGGCTAGAGACTTAATTCTGCCAACATCTCGCCACGCACGGTGTCCCAGTAATGTCCACATGAGTATCTGTTGGTTAAAGCTCTGAAACGTTTCAAACTTCCGGCATAGTGATTCTTCCCCAAAATTCGTGATTGATGCTTTCAACGCCACACCCGCCAATAACCTGTGATCATAAATATTGGAGAAACATGCGAAGAATGCTTGCTTACTGATTCGCATTCATCGATGCCTAACATTACGAGCCGCACCAACATCAAGCTTGGAATCTTGTCACATCTTGTCCACCGCTCGTCCCCAAAAAGCTTAAAGTCGATGGCTTGTCCCGCTGGCGCCGCCTGAGAGCTAACTGGTGCCTATCGGTCACACAATTGCGGCGACCCTGACGGCAAGGAGTTGTCATGAGATTTCTACACACGATGGTCCGCGTCAGCGACCTCGATGAGAGTCTGACGTTCTATTGCACTTTACTCGGGCTCATCGAGGTACGCCGCATGGACAGCCGTGCGGGCCGCTTCACGCTAATATTTCTTGCTGCCCCAAATGACTACGAACGCGCGAAATCCGAGCGCGCACCGCTCATCGAACTCACCTACAATTGGGACAAGGAAGACTATGGCTCAGAGCGTAACTTCGGTCATTTAGCCTTCGAGGTCGACGATATTCATGCGGTCTGTGAACGGCTCCAATCCGCCGGTGTCGTCATAAACCGTCCGCCCCGCGACGGCCGCATGGCCTTCGTGCGCTCCCCGGACAATATCTCCATCGAATTGCTGCAAAAGGGTTCTGCCCTGCCTCCCAGTGAGCCTTGGACGGCAATGGAGAACTCAGGAACCTGGTGACCAGCAGTGCTCGACAATACACTGTTCCAACTTCACTGGTTTTGGGAAAAATTTTCCCTCATAACCGTCTTGCGAAATAACATACTATTTTTATTTGCTTGATAGGCTTTAATTGAGAACGTGTTTCCCCTATTTTTCGACTCAACTTCGCTAGGGATCACGATTTCAATGAAGTCATCACGCCAGAGCGGTGCCACAAAGGCGCCCGGCTCCAGGAGAGCAGGGCAAAAGCCCATGAGCACCAAACTTTCAGCTCGTTTACCTGTGTGTGACGTGGCTGTCCTCGATCGCCGTCTTGCGGCAATCAACCAGCTGGAAGATCGCCTGAAGGAAATCACACGCGCCATCCCTGGCCGCTTGACGTTCTCGACAAGCCTTGGACTGGAAGACCAGGCGATTGTCCATGCCATTGCCACAAGCGGCGTCGGCATCGACGTCTTCACGCTCGACACGGGCCGGCACTTTCCTGAGACACTTGAAACACTCGATGAAAGCGAGCGGCGCTATGGCCTCAACATTCGCGTTGTTGCACCAGATGCACTCGAGATCGAGGCACTCGTTGCTCGCGACGGAATCAACGGCTTCCGACTTGCGGTTGAAAACCGTAAGGCCTGTTGCGAGGTGCGCAAGGTGCGTCCGCTGAAACGCGCCTTGTCGGGTGCGCAAGGGTGGGTCACCGGTCTACGGCGCAGCCAATCCATCGAGCGTACTGAAACTCCGTTCGCGACATGGGATCGAGAGCACGGCCTTATAAAAGTCAACCCTATCGCAGACTGGTCTTTGAAACAGCTGGAGGCATATATCGCCGCGAACAAAGTGCCGATCAATCCGCTCCACGCCAAAGGGTACCCTTCGATCGGCTGCCAACCATGCACGCGGGCAATCAAACCCGGAGAGGACGTACGCGCTGGCCGCTGGTGGTGGGAGAACGAGGACGGCAAAGAATGTGGGCTGCATAGCGCCCCCCCGCGCAAGGAAGCTGCAGCATGACGGCGCCGTTCTCGCACCTAGATCTGTTGGAAGCCGAGGGCATCCACATTTTCCGTGAGGCTGCAGCGCAGTTCCGCAAGCCGGTCCTACTTTATTCGATCGGCAAAGACTCCACCGTCCTTTTGCACATTGCACGCAAAGCCTTTTGGCCTCAGAAACCGCCCTTCCCACTGCTCCACATCGATACGACGTGGAAGTTCAAGGACATGATCACGTTTCGCGACAAGACCGTGCGTGACTTGGATCTCGACCTCATCGTTCATACGAACGAAGAAGGCATCAAACGCGGCATTAATCCGGTCGATCATTCGCCATCTGTTTACACAGACGTGATGAAGACGCAGGCCCTGAAAGCTGCGCTAGATCAACACGGTTTCGATGCAGCATTTGGCGGCGCACGCCGCGATGAAGAAGGTTCACGCGCTAAGGAGCGCGTCTTTTCGTTTCGGTCGCCGGGTCACCGCTGGGATCCGCGCCGCCAACGTCCTGAGATGTGGCAGTTGTTGAATGGTCGTCTCGGCACGGGCGAAACAGTGCGTGTCTTCCCTCTGTCAAATTGGACGGAGAAAGACGTGTGGCGGTATATCGCGCGCGAGGATCTTGACGTGGTGCCTCTGTACTTTGCGGCCAAGCGTCCCACGATCGAACGCGGCGGCCAACTCCTCGTCCTCGATGATGACCGCCTACCTTTACAAGCGAGTGAAAAGCCCGAAGTCAGGGAGGTTCGCTTCCGTACTCTTGGTTGCTGGCCGTTGACGGCAGCCGTTCCGTCTACGGCCACCGACATCAAAGCCGTCGTCGAAGAAACACTTGCCGCCCGAACCTCGGAACGCCAGGGCCGGCTGATCGACCACGATCAGTCCGGCGCTATGGAGCGCAAGAAGCACGAAGGCTACTTTTGATGACGGCGCTAACAGCCATACGCCCAGCCGACCCGGCACCTGCACCATCTCAGGAACTGAATGGAATCCTGCACCTGTTGACGTGCGGATCGGTCGATGACGGCAAGTCGACGCTAATCGGCCGCTTGCTATGGGACGCCTCTGACCTCTACGAGGATCAGCGGGAAATGCTGGAGCGCTCAAACCGCACGGCAGGAGGTACTACTAATCCCGATTTCAGCCTACTCGTCGATGGCCTCGTAGCGGAGCAGGAGCAGGGCATCACAATCGACGTTGCCTGGCGTTACGTTGATACCGCGACGCGTCGTTTCGTCATCATCGACAGCCCGGGACACGAACAATACACGCGCAACATGGCGAGCGGTGCCTCGCACGCAGATGTCGCCATCATGCTTGTCGATGCGCGCCACGGAGTAAAGCGGCAAACGCGCCGACATTCAGCGATCCTCGATCTTGTCGGCGTCAAACGTGTTATTCTGGTCGTTAACAAGATGGATCTTGTTGACTGGTCGCAAGAACGCTTCCGTTCGATCGAGGCCGACTTTCGTGAGCTGACGTTGCGTTTTGGATTTCGCGAAGTCATCGCAATTCCGGTCTCTTCCGTAGGCGGCGATAATGTCGCCCGCCGCTCCGAACATATGCCTTGGTATAGTGGACCCAACCTACTTGATCACCTTGAGCGAATACCGGCCCGCGACACCGCTCCAACCGGTTCCTTCCGCCTCCCCGTCCAGACCGTGCTCCGCGACGGTGTCGACTTCCGCGGCCTTGCTGGAACAGTAACGTCGGGGTGCGTGTGCATCGGCGACCGGGTCACAGATGCGCTTAGCGGACAAAGTGCCCACATCCTGCGCATCGCAACAATGGGGCGTGACCTCGAAAGCGCCGTGCACGGGCAAGCAGTAGCTCTGCAGCTCGACACCGACATCGACGTGGCTCGCGGTGCCGTGCTAGCGGTGCCGGATTCGCTACCGACTGTTGCTACACACATTGAGGCTCAGCTCATCTGGCTTTGGGAAACGCCCTTCGATGAGCGCGCAAGCTACCTCTTGCGCACGGCAACCGACCTCGTTCCGATCTCCAAGCTTCAGATCAAATCACAACTTGATTTGGAAACACTTGCAACGCAGCCGGCGCAAACTTGCACCCTCAACGAAATTGCGAGTGCGGACATCGTGTTAGGACGTCCGATGGCCATTGATGCCTTCGGCGACAATCCTACAACGGGTAGCTTTTTGGTCGTTGATGCGGTCACGGGTGCTACGCTCGCAGGCGGCGTGGTTTCAGCAGCAACCGCTGCAGGGGAGACGACGGCCACTTCAACCTTTCGCCTCACCCGCGAGATTCTCGAAAAGGGGCTTTGTCGCGATTTGAGCGATACCAAAGCCGATCGGGACGAGTTCCAACGACGTGCCAGCGAGGCGGCGCTGCTGCTCCGTGCAGCAGGCGTGCCCGTCAAGCTCGAAACCTAAGAGTATGGCCCGCCGCTTCCCCGATCCCACTATCCACGATAACAGGTAGGTGCGACCTTACTGGGAGCGCACGTTCTAGCCCGTTCAGGAACCCGGCTTTCTATGGACTTCTTGCTGTCAAACTCATGGCCCGTGATCATCATCGGCGGCTTCACCGTCGGATTTCTGGTCGGGCTCACCGGGGTTGGCGCGGGATCACTAATGACACCCTTCCTCATCTCCGGTATCGGCATCTCGCCGGTGCTTGCGGTCGGTACAGATCTTCTATTTGCATCCATCACGAAGGCCAGCGCAGCGTGGCGGCATCACGTGCTGGGCAATGTAGATTGGGGCATCGTGCGTTGGCTTGCAATGGGAAGCTTGCCCGGGGCGCTGGCCATGCTGGCGTGGCTCTACTTGATTGGGCCCGACACGCATGCGATCTCGATGATCATCCGCAAGGTGCTGGCCGGTGCGCTCATCGTCAGTGCCACCGTTATCGCGCTCTATCCCTGGCTGAAGCGAAACGCAAGCCAAGCTGCCGACGCAAATGAGCCTACCGTGGTGCGCAAGGGGCCAACCCTTATCCTGGGATTTATCCTTGGGTCTCTCGTGGCACTGACCTCAGTGGGTGCCGGCGCAATCGGCGTGGTCGCTTTGACCGTCCTTTATCCTTCGCTGTCGGCGCGGCGTCTCATCGGTACCGATATCGTTCACGCCATCCCACTTACGTTTCTGGCGGGCATCACGCATTTGGGGATGGGAAACGTCAATCCGTGGATCCTCTTCTTTCTGCTCGTCGGCTCCGTGCCCGGCATCGCACTTGGCTCGCGCATCACCGGCCTCGTTCCGGACTGGCTTTTGAGGGTCGTACTCGCAATTGTACTCGTCGTGGCGGCATATTCGCTGCTCATCAAACAATAGCCACCACGCCTTAGCTTACAAGCTTCGCCAGCTCGATGTCGGCGTGGAATTGGTTGCCAGCGATCGTCGGTTTCACGTAGCCCGCGCGAATGATGAAATCGCCAAAGCGTTCGCAGTCCTGGCGCTCTTTTGCGTAACGCACCAGCATCGGCTCCAGAATTGCAATCATTCGCGACTTGTCTACGTCTTCAGCGTAGAGCTTGTTGAGCCTCGAGCCGTCAAAAGCACCGCCAAGATAGAGATTGTATATGCCGGGATTGCGCCCGACGAGACCGATCTCAGCTAAGTAGGGGCGCGCGCAGCCATTTGGGCAGCCTGTCATACGCAAAACAATGTCGTCGTCGCGCAGCCCCAACTTGTCGAGCACATCTTCCAACTCACTCACGACGTCAGGCAGAAAGCGCTCGCTCTCTGCCAATGCAAGCCCGCATGTAGGAAACGAGACGCAGGCCATACTGTTTCGGCGCAGGCCAGAAGACGCAAACGGCGTGATGCCGTGCTCGTTTAGGATCGCGTTGATTTTTGGCTTCACCTTAGCCATTACGTTGGCAATGATGAGGTTTTGGTTCCCAGTCAGCACAAGCTCACAGACGTGCTGCTCGGCGATCTCGCGCAGCGCCGTGCGCAGGTTATGACCGGGCCGGTCCTTGACGCGGCCATTCTCGATGAACAGCGTCAAATGCCATTTCTTGTCCGCGCCCTGCTGCCAGCCGATAGAGTCACCGGTCGAGTCAAATTGAAAACCTCGCGGCTTACCGAGCTTGTAGCCGAGGCGGCGCTCCACCTCCGCGCGAAAGGCATCGATCCCGCGATCCTCGATCGTGTATTTGAGTCTCGCGCGCTTGCGGTTTTCTCGATTGCCCCAGTCGCGCTGAACGGTCACAACCTTTTCGGCCACCTCAACGGCCTGGTCAGGTCTGCAGAAGCCCAGGACATCGGCGGTGCGCGGGAAGGTATCGGTCTCGCCATGGGTCATGCCCATACCGCCGCCCACAGTGACATTATATCCAACGATTTTATCTTTTTCGACGATGGCGATGTAGCCAAGGTCGTGAGCAAAGATGTCAACGTCGTTCGACGGTGGAACTGCGATAACAGTCTTGAACTTGCGCGGCAGGTAGTTCGCGCCGTAAATCGGCTCATCTTCCTCTTCCGCCGACTTGGAATTATCCTGGACTAACTCACCGTCGAGCCAAATTTCATGATAGGCGCCAGTGCGCGGCAACAGATGCTCGCTAATATTCACCGCCAGCTCATGGGCTGCGGCATGCTCTTTCGATAAATACGGGTTCGCAGCTGCCATGACGTTGCGGTTCACATCACCGCAAGCGGCCAAGGTGTCTAGCAGACACGCATTTATCGCCTGCATAGATCGCTTCATGTTTGACTTGATCACACCGTGGAATTGAAAGGCTTGGCGGGTCGTCAGCCGCAGCGTGCCATTGGCATAGGTACCTGCGATGGCATCAAGAGCCAGCCACTGCTTTGGTGACGTCACGCCGGCTGGAACACGAACGCGGATCATAAAGCTGTAGGCTTTTTCCAGCTTCTTTTTCGCACGCTCTGGCCGCAGGTCCCGGTCATCCTGCAAGTAGGTCCCGTGAAACTTTGTGAGCTGAGAATCGTCCTCAGAGATGGCACCTGTTGCAACATCTGCAAGCCCCTCCGCGATCGTCCCGCGCAGGAGCCGGCTGTTCTGCTTTATGAACTCGTTCTTGGCGAGCTTGTCATCGGTCATGGCGTGATAACCCTTCAAGAGCCTACAGGGCCTAAGGTTAGTAAAGGTCGCGTTGATAGCGTCCGGCTTTGGTAAGCTCCTTGAGTTTGGCACGCCCGGCCTCGTCGTCTCCCTGAGCCGTGTCTGCCAAGATGCGGCCCAGCATCACGTCTACGTCGCGTCCCATGCCCTTTTCGTCGCCGCACACATAAATGTGCGCGCCATCCTCAATCCATTTGAGCAACTCAGCACGTTGCTCCCACAGCCGCTTTTGCACGTAGATCTTTTCTGGTTGGTCGCGCGAAAATGCTACGTCGATGCGGCTCAGCGCACCACTTTCTAGATACTCCTGCCACTCCAGCTGGTAGAGGAAATCAAATGTATAGTTCCGCTCGCCAAAGAAAAGCCAGCTCCTGCCGGCCGCGCCGTGCTCGGCGCGCTCTTCGACAAAGGCCCGATAGGGGGCGACGCCCGTGCCAGCCCCGATCATGATGATTGGACGAGCAAAATCAGCTGGTAGACGGAAGTGGCGGTTGGGCTTTACGTAGATTCGCGCCATATCGCCCATCTTGCGCCGGTCGGCAAGGTACGTGGAGGCGACGCCTTTGCGCTTCTTGCCGTGTGAACCCCAGCGCACTGCACCGACCAGCAAATGCGCTTCTCCGGGATGGGCGGCAGGGCTCGAAGCAACCGAGTACAGCCGGCCCGGAAGCGGCCGCAGAAGACCAAACAGCTGCTCCGGAGTTAGCGTCTCTGGATAGGTCTCGAATAGATCGACAAGCTGACGGTCTATTGCGAATTCGGCAAATGCCTTTTGGGCAGCGAGACGTGCTACATCTGTGCGGCCAGTAAGCTTCGCATAGCCCTCAACCAGCGACCTCGATAGCGTTGTTAAATCGTAGCTCTCGCGCAGCTGCCGCACGGCGCTGCCGTCAGCGCCGAGCCCCACTACCTCAGCAAGCTCAAGCGCGAGCTCAGGATCATTCTCGGGCAGAATGCCGATCGCGTCGCCTGGAGCGTAAACGAACCCCGGCGCATCGGCCATAAGCTCTACATGCCAGGTCTCGCGCGTGGAGCCAGTTCCGGCGAGATTGACGAGTGCCGCTATCTCTGCTTCTAGCGGATTTTCCGGCGTAAATAGTGGCTCGTTGTCATCTGGCACATTACCGGGCGCTGTAAAATCGACGTGGACAACTGTCGCGGCGTCAGCAGCATCGGCAGGAGCGAGCTTGGCAAGCGTGCCCTGCGTCCATTCTGCGGCCTGCTTAGCGAAATCTAGATCGAGATCGATACGATCGGCGGCGCGCTTTCCGCCGAGTGCCTGTAGGCGCTCATCAATCGACTTTCCGATCGAACAAAACTGGGCGTATGCTGTATCGCCAAGCGCCAACACCGCAAAGCGCACGTCCTCTAGACGCGGTGCGTCATCACCCATCAAGGATTCATAAAAGTCGACTGCGCGGCTCGGGGGATCGCCCTCACCCCAAGTCGAGGCAAACACCATTAGGTTTTTTGACTTGCTAAGAATACTTATATCGGTATCGGCCATGTCGATGACGCGCGCATCGAGACCATGCTTTTGCGCCAGCTTTTTGGTCTTCATGGCGAGTGCTTCTGCATTGCCGCTCTCGCTCGCATAGAGCACCGTCAGAGGCACGCGTGGTTTAGCAGCCACTGCCTGTTGTTGGGGCTGCCCGCTCAGCGCTGCCTCGAAGCCGGCGAAAAATCCTGCCAGCCAACTGCGCTGTAAAGGCGTTGTGCGCGCCACAACGGAGTTGAGCACGTCAATGTCCTCGGGGGAGAACGGTGCCGTCTTGGGAAGCAAAGGTGTGGCGGTCACAACAACCCCTTCATTAACATAGGCCCACTAACGTTGGTTCACTCCACGGCGCCCTGAGCTGGTCCGAACCATATAATCTTTGATACAATGTCTTGCCTTTACGTCACTACGCTTGTGTCACTGGCACAGTCTCGGCCCCATTCGGGGTGTGCGTTATAGATTGCTCAGCCTCGTAAATCTCGAGCTTATTAGGATGCGACAGCCCCGCCGTCACCCAATCAAGACCAACAAATATTATCGCGGGACCACTTAATCCCTTGTCAGCAATGGCTTCAGGCAGAACCGATAATTGGGCTGCCACAGCCCGCTCATTGGCAAGCGTCCCATTCTCGATAATAACGACTGGCGTCTTAGGCCCCGCGCCGGCCGCAAGCAGCTCATCGCGGAAGCGCGGAGCGCTTCTGACCCCCATATATATCGCGAATGCTTGTCCGTCCTTGGCCATGGCAGCCCAGTCGAGATCGAATGTGCCGTCGGCCGAAGCACCAGCCACAACTGCGAACTGGCGCAACTTTCGGCGTAGTGTCAAAGGCAGACCGACACTTGCTGCGCAAGCATGCGCAGCGGTTATGCCGGGCACCACTTCGACGGGGATACCGGCAGCGCGTACCGCGGCCATCTCCTCTGCAGCACGGCCAAATATGAAAACATCGCCGCCCTTTAGCCGAGCCACTCGATGACCCTTAAGAGCCTCGCTCACCAGGATCCGGTTGATGCCTTCCTGAGCAGCCGAAGGGCCTTCCGGCTCCTTACCCACATCGATGCGTACGGCGTCGCGACGAGCATATTCAAGAATGGCTGGGTTGACGAGCCGGTCAACAACCAGAACATCAGCTTCCTGGAGCCTTTGCTGCGCCTTAAGCGTGAGCAAGTCCGGATCCCCCGGCCCGCAACCAATTAGCGACACGCTGCCCGACAAATGACTTTGCGACGGCGACAGATGCCGCTGCCGGTTATACTCTCGTTCTGCGCTTTCGTCATCTCCGGCTAGCACGGCGGAGCGCCACCTCCCGTGAAGTAAGCGGCCCCAAGCACGCCGTCGCGCAACCGGGTCGCTCAGCACCTCTTTAACACGCCACCTCAGCGTCATCGCGCGGGCTGCGACGATGCCTAAATTGGCCGGCAGCCACGCCTCGATCTTCGACTTGATTTCGCGGGCGAGTATGGGTGCGGTACCTTCTGTGCCGATGGCAACTACCACCGGATCCCGATCCACGATAGCAGGAGTGATGAAAGTGCTCTGGGCTGGAACATCGACGACGTTCAGTGGAATGCCGCGGGCCTTCGCGGCAGCGGCCACCTCGTTGTCGCAATTCGCATCGTCATGAGCGGCGAAAACCATAGCGCTGTCGGCGAGATCGGAAATCTTAAAGCGATGCCGCTCTAAGGCGATCCCGCGTTCGCGGGCCAGCGCTACGATATCCTCTTGGATCTCCTCCGCGACGACGCGCAAGCGCGCCGTGGTCTTGGCAAGTAGCCGCAGCTTTTGAAGCGCTTTCTCGCCACCACCAACGACAAGAACCTCGCGACCATCGAGATCGAAATAGACCGGAAAATATCTCAATGAGCAGCCCTTTCAATTGATGTCGGCCCGAACTTCAGGCCCCCGGCATGTCAGTCACAAGCACGCCACCAACGATCTCTCTTGGTTTGCCGCGCCGTCCTTATAAGGCAAAGAAGTAGATTATTCTATTGCCCCGCCTGCTGAGCTTTGGAAAAAGTATTTCGTTCCTATATTTACGCCAATATTAGCATTTTATACTTATGTTGCCCTGCGTTTGTGTGGCCCTTTAGGCCTGCGTGGAGTTGTACTGCAGCGGGTTTGACAAAGTTCGCGTCATAGCGATCCAAATCTATGGTGAACTTCAACTTGCGACCGCGCTATCGCTGATACGGTGTCGTCTGCTGTGAAAACGGATCTACTGTTATCGAGCCTATTTATTGTCGACCGGAAAAGATTCGAAGCATAAATCGTTATGAACTAGGCGGGCTGAGCCGAACAGATTTCAACTTAACGACTGCAATAACGAGTGAAACACGCTTTTGTGAGCCGGTTTGACTTGCCGCTCGAGCGGAACCTGTGGTGTATAACAGTCACGGCGGTCCAGACTCGTCTTGTTCCGCCGACTGGTCATTCACTCATCATTGAATAGTGGACGATCAGTGGGTGGACCCTCGGCGGGGTCAGCCACGGAAAACAAAGGCAGCTTGCCGAATTAGGAGGATTGTTATGAAAGTTTGGACAAAGCCCGCAGTTCGTGAGCAGGAAGTTGGTCTTGAGGTTACTTCTTACCTCCCAGCAGAAATCGACATCATCTAACGACTGTCGATCAGCTCACTAACCTTGTGAGTTTCTTGCAGCGGCGGTCGAAATCTCGACCGCCGTTGTTGTTTCCGGCGTCGGCGCGCCGCCCAACCTCGACAAATTAATGATTATCAAGGTCTTGGGGTCTGCCGCAGGCGGCGGTTTCCCGCAATGGAACTGCAACTGCCACAACTGCGTCTCCGTCCGAGCCGGCACACCCGGTTTTAAAGCGCGTACGCAGTCTTCGCTCGCTATCAGTCGTGACGGCGAGAACTGGGCCCTTCTCAACGCATCACCTGATCTGCGTCAGCAGCTCAACCAAACACCTGAGCTGTGGGCCAATCCTAAGCACGGCCACCGCCATAGCCCCATCAAGGCCGCCGTGCTGACTAACGGCGACGTCGACCACATCATCGGGCTTATTAACCTCCGCGAGGCTCAACCTTTTTCCCTCTACGGTACCGATCGTGTGCTCGCTACGATTAATGCGAACTCAGTGTTTCAGGTGTTGGCTGAGCCGCGTGTGCCACGCGTTACTCTCCCCCTCAATCAGCCAATGCCACTCAAGGGCGCTGACGTCGACCTTGGGCTAACGGTGGAAGCGTTCCCGGTCCCGGGCAAAGTTGCACTCTATTTGGAGGACGCATCTGCTGGCGATGACTTCGGAACCGAGGAAGGCGACACCATCGGCCTCAGAGTTACCGACCCTTCGACGCAGAAGAGCATTTTTTATATTCCTGGATGCGCCACCATCGACGAGCCGCTGGCAGCCCGCCTCAAGCGGGCCTCGATTGTCTTCTTCGACGGCACCCTCTTTACCGACGACGAGATGCTTCAACAGGGCTTGATGCCCAAAACGGGCACCCGCATGGGGCACATCAACATGTCAGGGCCTGAGGGATCTATCGCCGCCTTCTCGAAACTGCAGGTCGGAAGGCTCATATATGTTCACATAAACAACTCTAACCCGGCGCTCGACGAGAATTCATCGGCGCGCAAGTCGATCGAGGGCGCAGGTTGGGAAGTTGGATACGACGGATTGGAGGTACGCCTATGAGCGAGCCAGTAAGCCTGGAGCGTGTCAGCACCGAGCGAAATACCGAAAAGCCAATGAGCGTTGCTGACTTCGAGGCAGCAATCCGGGCCGTCGGGGCAGAACGCTACCACGACAAGCATCCTTTCCATCACATGCTGCATGGGGGCAAGCTTAACAAAGCCCAGGTTCAGGCCTGGGCCCTCAATCGCTACTGCTACCAGTCAGCCGTCCCGCGCAAGGACGCCGCCCTCATCAGCCGCCTCCACGACCGCGAATTGCGGCGCGAATGGCTGCACCGCGTGCACGATCACGACGGGCTTCCCCCTGACGAGCCGGGCGGCATTGAGCGTTGGTTGGTGCTAACTGATGGTCTTGGGCTTGACCGCAGCTATGTGGTCTCCATGCGCGGTGCATTGCCTGCAACGCGCTTCGCCGTTGAGGCCTACGTAACGTTTGTTCGTGAGCAACCCATCACAGTTGCGGTTGCCTCTTCCCTAACAGAACTCTTTGCTCCCAAGATCCATAAGGAGCGCATCGCGGGGATGCTTGAGAATTACGACTTCATTGATGATAAGGTGATGGCCTACTTCAAGCGCCGGTTGGCACAGGCACCGCGCGACGCCAATTTCGCGCTCAACTACGTCTTGGCAAACGCCAAAACGCGCGACGAACAGGAAGCGTGCGTGGACGCGGTGCGGTTCAAATGTAATGTTCTTTGGGTGCAGCTCGACGCTTTGCAGCACGCCTACGTGGAGGGAAACATTCCACCAGGCGCTTTTAGACCGGAGGCATAGAATGGCCGAGGGTGTCCAGCGGGTCCGCTCCATCATTGACGCTGCTACGCAGCCTGCCGTTCCGCCACACATCAAGTTGCGTCACGACGCAGCCCGTGGGCGCTGGATCATCCTTGCGCCAGAACGATTGTTTGATCCTGACGATGTCGCTGTCGAGGTTTTGAAGCTTTGTGATGGCGAACGCACGGTCGAAGACATCGCCGGACACTTGGCCAAAGAGTACAATGCTCCGATTGTGGAAATTCAAACGGACGTGATCGAAATGCTCCAAGACCTCGCAGACAAGGGAGTGGTGAAGGCATGAACGAATATAGCCCCGCCCACATAAAAGAAACGGCGATGCCCTTGGGAGCCCGCCAGCCCGGCGAGGAGAACAGGGACAGCACTGAAATTGCCGATGAGGCCTGCGCACGCGCACCCATCGGCCTACTGGCTGAGCTTACGCACCGCTGCCCACTTCAGTGCCCCTATTGCTCAAACCCGGTTGAGCTCGAACGCGTCAACACCGAGTTGACGACAGAAGAGTGGCAGAGCGTGATGCGCCAAGCTGCTGAACTTGGCATTTTGCAGATCCACCTGTCCGGCGGCGAGCCAACTGCTCGGCGCGACCTGGTAGACATCGTCAAGACCGCTGCCGATGCCGGCCTTTACACGAACCTCATCACTGCCGCCGTACTGCT
The DNA here is from genome assembly GCA_030598645.1 of Hyphomicrobium sp. The sequence goes on from JAUVPN010000001.1 coordinate 26,309, forward strand.
CAAGCGCGAACAGCTTGAGCAGCTAAAAGAGGCGGGCCTGGACCACGTGCAAATTTCCATCCAGGACAGTGACGCGCGCCCTGAGAACGCGGATCGCATCGGCGGCTACAAGGGCGGCAGCGCCAAAAAGAAAATTGTCGCCGGCTGGGTTCGTGAACTTGGCA
>JAUVPN010000195.1 GCA_030598645.1 Hyphomicrobium sp.
AAGGAACGCGTGACCATCCGCAGCCCTCGTGCGGTGTCCGCGTACCACGCATCACTCAGCCATCCTCCTGGTGCAACAGCACTGACGCCGAGACAACGAGAAGCAAAACAACAGGCAACCAGATCGCCGCCCAAGCGGGCACTAATCCAGCCACTCCGATTTGCCGGGAGACCTCTGCCAGCAGAAAAAAGCCTAAACCCCCCGCCAAACCAGCAATAATCATAGTCTGGATGCCTGCAGCGCGGAATGACCGCAACGACACAGTGGCGGCTAAAAGGACCATCGCTGCGCAAAGAAAGGGACGGGACAGAAGGGACTCGTATTGGATGCGCAGTCTTTCGGCGGAAAGCTTAGCTTTTTCAGCAACTTCTATAAGACCTGGCAGCTCCCAAAATGACATCGAGGAGAGGGAGCCTAAAGCATCGGTCGCACGTTCCGGTGTCAAGTACGTAGACAGAAGATATCTTTCGAATTTTTCCGGTTCCTGGCCGATTCTGGCGACCCAAGCATCCTTGATCTCCCAGAAGCCAATCCGCAGGTCCGCGCGCGCGCCATCGACGCGCTCCACAAAGTGGCCACCGCCATCGAAAACGAACGCTGTTACACCGGTTAGCGTTAGGCCGCGATTGGAGGCGAGGGCTGCACCGATTACCGACTGACCATCGGCGCCATCCTGGCGCAGCCATGAGCCACCCGAGGAGCGCGAACGTAACAGATTGGTTTCCTTACCAAAAGTCTCTGCGTAGATGGCCTCAGCCTTACTCCGCCCGGCTGCTGCAATGGGATTGAAAATAGCCACACCGAGCACCCCCAGAACGACCGCGACAAGCACGCCAGGCCGCAGAAACTGCCACACCGACATGCCACCAGCCCGCATCACCGTGAGCTCGCTCTTGCGGCTTAGCACCAGTAGCGTCCCGATGCTGCCGACGAGAACGGCGAAGGCGACGAGATACTCCGCGTAGGCCGGCAATCTCAGCAGGCCAATGAGGGCCACAGCCCCTATGGAGGCGCCGCCGTACTTGCCCGACTGGCGAAGCAGCTCCACCAAATCAATCAGGTAGATCAGTAGAGAACAAAGAAAGAATGTCAGCAGAATTGCTACGAGAAACCGCCTCGCAATGTACCGGGGTAGGACGCTGGCTCGGATCATGGCGAATTGGCTCCGCTACTGGGAGCAGGGAGCCGGCGAAGCGGTTCTTGCGCTCTATTCGCCCAAGCAAGAGGGCCGGGAAGCGACCGCCATAGCCCTGTGATTGTCTCGAACAGATTTCCGATGAAGGCGGGGGCCGCCGGCTCGCGAATGGGATGGCTCATGAGCCACAACGCACCCCCCGCCGCCGCAAGTGGAAGTAGATAGAGCAGGGGGGCCAGGATGGTTTGCAGCGAGATAATGTTATTGAGGGCAAGGCCTCCGACGCGCACGCCCGCCGCTATGACAAACGCCATCGTGACGTAGTGAATCCGGTTCTGACGCGTACTCTGCGCTTGGCCAACCCAGGCCAGCGCAATCAAAGCAAATGCGATCGGGTAAAGAGGATTGGAAAAGCGTTCATGCACTTCGGCCCAAAATCGTCCTGGCGCACTGCGGAACTTTTTGCTCGTCGGCTCAGGGTTCAGCAGCTCCCCCAAGTAACGCTCACGCGGTTTGAAATCGCTGTTGCTGCCCGCCAACTTACGTTCGAACTGGGCTAGATCCACGGCATACTTATCGAATGCGATCACCTGAGCGGGCTCGTCTCCGGCTTGGCGACGCAAGATGTGACCATCGCTCATAACGAGGTAGTTGGAGGGCTTCTGTTTTACGATCACGCCCCGCTCGGCCAGGTAGGACTGGCTCTGCGCCCTATCCCGCGCGTCATGCATGATGAGGCCCAAAAGCTCGCCATTGAGGGTACGCTCACGAATGTGAAAGGTCAGATTGCGCTCAGGACTGGTGAAGCGGCCGGGCTGAATGACCTGGGTCAATAGGTCGGTGCGCACTTGGACGATGTATTCGCGTAAGAGCTTAAAGCTCCACGGCATGGCGGCGTGGTTGACGAAGGCCACGCCCATGGCGACGATCGCGGCGAGCAGAAGAAGCGGTTTGGCCGGGGTCCAGATGGTTGCGCCCGACGCGGTCAAGACGATCAGCTCGCTGTCGCCGTTAAGACGGTTGAGCGTGTGGATGGTCGCAATCAGCAACGCGAATGGTGCGATTATCGCGATCAGACCAGGCAGGGCCAGCGTGGTCATTTTGAACAGCATCCACACGTCTTGACCTTGCGAGGTCACGACGTTGAGTTGCCGCAGTGCAAGAGCAATCCAAACGATCCCCGACAGCGATAAGAGGATAATCAGCAATGCCCCGCCGGCCTGCCGAAAGACATACCTTTCGAAGATTGTCATCGCATCCGAGGAGGTAAAATCGGGCTCTCCCTCTTTGTGAGCCCTGGCCCAGTCCCAGATGCTAGAAGTCCCATAGTAGCGTGGCAAAAGTTCGGCCAGGCACATGGCCATTGGCCGTCAAGTAACAGGTTGATGCTGGAAAGTTACGATCGCGAACACAGCCAGAACATTTTCACCGCCAGGAGCATCAAAATTAGAGGTGGGGGCGGGGCGTGGTTGCAACTGCGCTGCGACTGTTTTAGCTCGGGATGCGGCGCACCCCGTCGTACTTTCCCTGCCTGTGTGTAAGGTTCGGGGTCTTCCGCAACTTTTGGAGCGGAAGTCGTCTCGCGGATCGGCCATCCGCGAACGCCCTCGTTCATGCCTCCAACCGGGCAACAAAATAAGCAGATCACCACCTGGGAGCCCGCCCGATGACAGACCGCACTGAAATTGCTTTCGCCCCGCTCGGAGACGGCCCGGAACCGATGTGTGTCGTCCTTGCTGACGTTGACGTTGCGCTTGGGGCTCGCGCCAAGGAGCTCGACTCCCGCTCAGGTGGCGCGATTGTCAAGGCGGCGGAGGCGGCACAGTTCAAGGGCAAGAAAAAGAGCACGGCCGAATTGTTAGCACCTCCGCGCATAGGTGTCAGCCGCCTTTTGGTGTTGGGCACGGGCAAGGCGACTGATCTGAAGGAGAGCGATTGGGTGACGCTTGGTGGTGCGGCGGCAGGCGCAATCTCAGCGCGCAAGGTCAAGATAGCCAGTCTTATCGCCGACGTGGCAAGCACGAGCAGTGCGAAGGCGGAAACGATTACCGCGCTTTTAGCTTTCGGCGCTGCGCTGCGCCTTTATAAGTTTAGCAAATACCAAACCAAGAAAGGCAACGAAGAAGAGAATGCCGCGCCCGACGGCCTAAAGAAGCTTGTCGTCCATTGCGCCAATCCGGACAAGGCGCGAGCAGCATTTGCCCGTTATGAAGCGGTCGCCAACGGCGTCGTCATCGCCCGTGATCTAGTCAATGAGCCAGCTAACGTGTTGGGTCCCATCGAGTTCGCTGAGCGCGCGCGCGAGCTGGAAAAGCTCGGCATGGAGGTCGAGATTCTCGATGCGGATCAAATCACCGATCTAAAAATGGGCGCGCTGCTCGCCGTCGCTCAAGGCAGCGTGCGCCCGGCGCGCGTCGCCATCATGCAGTGGCATGGGGCAAAATCGAAACGTGCTAAGCCACTGGCATTCATAGGAAAGGGCGTCGTGTTTGACACCGGCGGTATCTCCATCAAGCCCTCGTCCGGCATGGAGGACATGAAGGGTGACATGGGCGGAGCGGCCTGCGTCGTCGGGCTCATGCATGCCCTTGCTGAGCGTAAGGCGAACGTCAATGCTGTCGGCATCATCGGACTCGTAGAGAACATGCCGTCGGGCTCTGCGACGCGCCCCGGCGATATCGTGACGTCGTACTCAGGGCAGACGGTGGAGGTGCTCAACACGGACGCAGAGGGGCGCCTCGTTCTGGGCGATCTGATTTCGTACGTCCAGGATCGCTTCAAGCCGCGGCTTATCGTCGATCTGGCAACACTGACAGGCGCCATCATGGTGGCGCTCGGAAAAGAGTATGCTGGGCTCTTTGTCAACGACGACAAGCTTGCCAACGAGCTGCTCGATGCATCCTCTACAACCGGTGAGAAGATGTGGCGCATGCCGCTGGATAAGGCGTACGACAAGATGATCGAGTCCAAGAACGCCGACATCAAGAATTTGGGTGGACGCTGGGCCGGCGCCTGCACGGCGGCAGCCTTTCTGAAGTCCTTCGTGAAAGACACGCCTTGGGCGCACATCGATCTGGCCGGCACCGCGATGGACGCGCCCAAGTCGGAGATCAACCCCAGCTGGGGATCGGGCTGGGGCGTGCGGCTGCTCGACCGGTTCGTCGCTGACAAGTACGAGAAATAGGAATGTGGCTTGGCCTGGCGGGGCATAGATTGTGTCCTTATGGGACACCAACTAATACATCGATAATAAAGACTTTAGTCCAGATATTTTCCATAATATATATTATGCGAATGGTGGTGCAGGTAACGGAGCTAAGGGTCCGCGTTCGCAAGCACTTTTCGCGGTTCGCTCAGTCGGGCTTGGGGCTCAGCGAAAAAGATGGCCGCCCTGCCTGCCCACCATGCTGACCGCCTCACTGCAGCGCCCCCTCAGCCCGGCGCACGCCCGTTGAGATTATCGCGGCATAGAGCGCGCTGACGAAGCCTGAGAGCACATTCACACTGATAACGATGCCGATAAGGTAGGCCACGTCCCTATTCACGAACACGCTCAGTGACGTCACGATAAAGTCGTCAAACGCTTGCTTGATCTGGAAAAGGAGCTCGCTTGCTTGCTCCACCGTTGGCCGGGGCGGCATGTCGAAGATGATCTTCCAGCCGATATCGGCGACGCTGGGCGTCGCCAGCACGTCCGTTAGCGTCAACAACGCAAGACCTGCCGAGAACAACAGCCCGAGCATCGCAGCAAGCCGGAAGTAGCCCCAGCGCATGGGCAGCGCGTCGACCTTGATGGACAAGAAACGCAACACGCTGGCGCCGACATAAACGCAAACGCCGAATAGCACCGCGACCCAGAACAGCCGGTCGTGATCGGTGCCAGAGAATGTGAACAGCGCTGCAACGCCCGCCAGCACCCCTTTGAAGACGGCCTCGACCGACCCCACGATGCCAGTAAAGATCGCGCTGCGCTTGATAGTCCCCGCAAAGTAGAACGGCAGCTCGTAGCGCAGGCGCGCAATTTCAAGGCGCAAGCCCAATAGGAAACTCAAGCCCGCGGTCGCACCCGCGAAAATGAATGGGTAGTGATAGCCGAACGCGGCTACGCCCGCGACGGCCGCCAGTTCGGCCGCCATGATGAAGGCGTTGACGAGGATGCGCATCACGATCATATCGCCCCCGGGAATGGCCGGCGTTTCTAAAGACGCCTTCCCCTGATTGAGGCGCACTTTATCGGAGAGCAATGGTGGTGGACAACAACGGTGCAAAGAAGACCCTCCCCGACCTCC
>JAUVPN010000064.1 GCA_030598645.1 Hyphomicrobium sp.
CAAGGAGGAGAAGCGGAACGATCACGAGCACCGCCTGCCATAGCTTCCACCCCCACATTCGCCAAACAACGATAAACATTAACAGCGATTCAATAACCATCTGCGCCGAGATTGCGACGCCATAGGCGGATGCGAGATTGCTCGAGTTCTTGAAGATCACCACCATTAATAACACGGCAATGAGCATGATCCAGTTGACGCGCGGCAGGTAGATCTGTCCGGCCATGCTTTCGGACGTGTGCATGATGCCAAAACGCGGTAGCAGGCCGAGTTGAATGGCCTGTCGCGTCACCGAGAAGGCGCCCGTGATCACCGCCTGGCTCGCGACGACGGTCGCGACCGTCGCGAGTATAACCATGGGAACGAGAGCCCAATCGGGATAGAGGAGGAAGAACGTATTCTCGAGCGTCTCGGGCCGCGACAGCACGAGCGCTCCCTGGCCGAAATAGTTGATGGTCAACGCTGGCAGAACAAACCCGAGCCACGCGACCTGGATTGGTTTGCGGCCGAAGTGACCAAGGTCGGCATAGAGGGCTTCAGCGCCTGTTACGGCGAGAAAAATAAGACCGACAACGATGAAGCCGATCAGGCCGTGCCTGAAGACAAACCTGACTCCGTACCATGGGTTGAGCGCCACCAGAACATCAGGATTGGCGATAATCTGCGCGAGCCCTCCGGCAAAAAGAGCGACAAACCAAACGAGGGTAATCGGTCCAAAGAAGGTAGCGACCTTTGCGGTGCCGCGCGACTGTGCGGCGAACAATCCGATCAGGATAATGATGGTCAGCGGTATGACGAGATCCTCGAATGCAGGCGATACGAGCCTCAGGCCTTCGACCGCCGAAACAACGGAAATGGCCGGCGTAATCACGGCGTCACCGTAGAAGAATGAGGCACCCGCAATGCCAAGCCCCATGATGACCGGAGAACTGCGCTTGGTCACCGATTGGGCAAGCGCCATGAGTGCAAACGTGCCGCCTTCGCCGTTATTGTCGGCGCGCAACAAAATGAAAATGTACTTCAGGGTCACAATGAGTAAGAGCGCCCATACGATCAGCGACAGCACGCCGAAGACCACTTCGCGCCCAGCGAAGCTTTCTCCTTTTGCGGCAATAACCGCCTCGTTGAACGCGTAGAGCGGGCTCGTTCCGATGTCGCCATAGACGACGCCGATGCAGCCTAGGACGAGCGCCCAGAATTGTTTGTTGGAAGTGCCGTCGGGCGTGCCAGGCACGGCGCCCTTCGCCACCACGTGCGACTGTGCCACGTCGGCACCTCACGTTGAGCTAGCTGCTTCGCAGCAATGGCGGGCGCTTCTAACCCCTAATGCGGCTCGAGGGGAACCCCCCAAATTGAGCCTTCCCGCACCTTCACAATCTTGACAACGACGAAAGATTCTGAACGCACGGCGCGCTGAGGGACATTGCCACGTGGGAGATAACAACGCTATCCCCCCAAAAGTGCCGACTTCTCAACAGCAAGGTGCGACCTGCCACCGCGGGCCTCACGCGCTCGCGTCTATGGCCTCTAGCTCATCGATCATGCGCGCAATGACCTTCAAGCCCTTGTGCCAAAACTCGGGCTTTGAGGCATCAAGCCCGAACGGTGCCAGCAGCTGGGAGTGGTGCTTGGAGCCGCCAGCTTTCAGCATCTCGAAGTACTTAGCGACGAAGCCCGGGTGCGCCTCCTCGTAGAGCCCATAGAGAGAGTTCACCAAGCAATCGCCGAAGGCATAGGCATAAACATAGAACGGCGAGTGTATGAAGTGCGGCACATAGGTCCAGAATACCTCGTAGCCCGGCTTTAACTCGATCGCCGGCCCTAGGCTCTCAGATTGTATCTCCAACCAAATGGCGTTCAACTGATCAGGGGTGAGCTCGCCCTGGCGGCGTGCCTCGTGCACCTTGCGCTCAAAAGTATAGAACGCAATCTGGCGGACGACGGTGTTGAGCATGTCCTCCACTTTGCCGGCCAGGAACGCTTTGCGCTCCTTCCGGTCATGGATCTCATTCAAAAGCGCCTTGAACGTCAGCATCTCACCGAACACGGACGCCGTCTCTGCGAGCGTCAGTGGCGTGGGGGCCATCAACGCCCCTTGCGGGCGCGCCAACATCTGGTGCACACCGTGCCCCAGCTCATGCGCTAACGTCATCACGTCGCGCGGCTTGCCGAGGTAGTTGAGCAGAACGTATGGGTGCACGGACGGGACGGTCGAGGCTGAAAAAGCGCCCGGCGCTTTGCCCGGCCGCACGGGCGCGTCGATCCAGTTCTTGTCGAAAAACTCCTTAGCAAGGTCGGCCATTTCCGGCGCAAAGCCGCCAAAGGCGCTGAGCACGAGCTGTTCTGCCTCCTGCCATGCGAAAATCTTCTCAGGCTTGTCGGGCAAAGGCGCGTTCCGGTCCCAGTGCGCCAAGCGTTCCTTGCCCAGCCACTTGGCTTTCATGGCGTAGTAGCGATGCGACAGCTTAGGGTAGCTGTCCTGCACACTCTTGACGAGCGAATCGACGACTGGTGCCTCGACCCGATTCCCCAAATGCCGGCTGTCAGCTACGTCCTTGAAGCCACGCCAGCGGTCTGAGATTTCCTTGTCCTTAGCGAGCGTGTTGGTGATGAGCGTAAAGAGACGCACGTTTTCCTTGAACACGGTTGCCAGCGTTTCGGCTGCGGCCTTGCGCTTTTCCTCAGCAGGGTCACTCAACAAGTTTAGGACCGGCTCAAGTGTCAACGGCTGAAGCTCGCCTGCAACGGGGAAGCGAAGGGCTGTCATCGTCTCGCTAAAGAGACGCGTCCAGGCACCACTCGAGGTCTGGCCTTTTTCGTGAAACAATTCCTCCAGCTTCTGTTCGAGTTGATACGGCTTCTCCTTACGTACGTTTTCGATCCACGGCTTGTAGCGGGCCAACCGCGCATCTTTCAGCGCATTGGTCATCAGAGGCTCATCTATCTGGTTGAGCTCCAGATCAAAAAAGATGATGTTAGTTGAGATAGCGGTGAGCTTTTCAGAGATATCACCGTAGAATTTCGCGCGCTCCGGGTCGGCCTGATTTGCCGCGTAGTAAAGCCCGGCATACGATCCGAGCTTTCCCAGCATCTCGACCAAGTGCTCAAATTTTTCGATCGCGGTGGCGAGCGCTGCACCGTCATTGCCAAGTGCAGCGAGCTTGCCCTGGTAACGCTCTTTTATGTGCCGCGCCGCACCCGCAGCGACCTCAATATCACGAGCAATCTCCGGGGCATCCGGCGCCGAATAAAGGTCGGCGAGATTCCACTCGGGCATCGTTCCTAGGTCGGGTGGGACCTCATTGGCACGCGCTGCTTCAGCGGCACTCATTAAGACTGGCAGACCTATATACCGCGTTTGGAATCGCATGAAATGCTCCGAAAAATGATGGACGGGAACGTTAAACTGCGCAAGCCAGCAAGTAATTTTAAGCCAGGAAGCTTTTAGGGCGCAAAGCACCCAAAGCGACCGAGATCACCCACCGGGAGCAAAAAAGGCTCAAGTTGAGCCCCGTCGAAACCCCTTCTTTACCCTTGCAGGGCACTCTCTCTTCATTGAGTGAGCCGCCAGTCGCCAAATGTCCAATCCTGACGCATGTCAGGGTGGTGAAGAGCGCTGGCCCGTTTAAGTATGAGTCCGAGTGCCCCATGGTCAAGAGTGTCTTAATCGTTGATGACGATCCCGCCCAGCGCCGCATCCTCCAAGAAACAATCAGGCGGCTCGGCTTTGATGCCAGCAGCGCCAGCTCCGGCGAAGAGGCGCTGCAGATCTTAGAGGGGGCAGAACGCTCGCCCGCCGCCGTCGTGCTGCTTGATCTTATCATGTCTGGGGTCGATGGCATGGCCGTGCTCGAGCGCCTAAAGGGAAAGGCAGGCGTCCCCCCCATCATCGTGCAGACCGCACACGGCTCTATAGATACCGCCATCAATGCCATGCGCGCAGGCGCCGCAGACTTTGTTGTGAAGCCGGCCTCCCCTGAACGGCTCGAAGTTTCCATCAAGAGCGCACTAAAGATTGAAGCGCTCGCCGGTGAGATCAACCGCATCAAGAAAAAGGTGGAAGGCACCCTAACCTTCAACGATCTCATAATGCGTAGTGACACGATGGAACGCGTCACTGCGCTTGGCCGTCGAGCCGGTGTTTCCAATATTCCCGTTCTTATTGAAGGCGAGTCCGGTGTTGGCAAAGAGCTTATTGCGCGTGCCATCCAGGGTGAAAGTGATCGTGCGAGGAAGCCATTCGTTGTCGTCAACTGTGGCGCAATTCCCGAGAACTTGGTGGAGAGCATTCTCTTTGGTCACGAGAAGGGTTCGTTCACGGGCGCTGTCGATAAGCGCACGGGTAAATTCCAGGAAGCGGATGGCGGCACGCTTTTTCTCGATGAAATCGGCGAGCTTCCTCTCGATGCGCAAGTAAAACTCCTGCGCGCGCTTCAGGACGGGGAGATCGATCCCGTCGGCTCCAAAAAATCGATCAAAGTCAACTTCCGCCTGATCTCGGCCACCAACCGCGACATGATCCAACTCGTGCGCGAGGGCAAATTCCGAGAGGATCTTTACTACCGCTTAAACGTCTTCCCCATCTGGGTACCACCGCTGAGAGAACGCTTCGTCGACGTCCCAGAGTTGGCCCGCCACTTCATGGCTCGCTTCGCTGCCGAGGAAGGAAAGCGTGTGAGCGCAATCAGCGATGATGCGGTCCGCCTTCTCGAAACCTATCCGTGGCCCGGCAACGTGCGCCAGCTCGAGAACGCCGTATTCCGCGCAGTGGTGCTCGCTGACACGTCTGAGCTTACGGTTTCCGAGTTTCCCCAGATCGCCGCGCATGTAACCGGTTTCGAACCACACGTTCCTGCAGCCCCGGCTCCTAAGATGAAGGAACCGTCATATACGGGCCCGGCGCTCTTAGGTGCGGAAGACATCGTCCCGCAAACGATGGACGTCCAAGATGACAATGGCGAAAGCGCACTGGGCATCCCTGCAGTCAACGAGGGCGGCGACATTCGACCGTTGGACGAAATCGAAGCAGACATGATTCGCTTGGCGCTTGGCCGCTATCGCGGACACATGACGGAAGTAGCAAAACGGCTGAAGATTGGCCGGTCCACGCTTTATCGAAAAATGCAGGAATACGGCCTGGAGCAGCGCGCCTAAGCGCGTGGGCTGCTTCACTCAAGCGCTACTGCCGAATAGTGGCTTCGACTGCTGATTCTTTCAGCGGATAGTATTCGCGTTCTCAAAATAACGCCCAACTCTCACGCGCACTGCATCTAGTAGGCGAACCTGCTCGTCCGCTTGCAATTTGGCCACAGCTCCACTGAGTCGTGACGTCGCGTATACGCCAACGACCGTTGGAGGTGGTAAGGCCACCTCTGCTCGTTTAGCGTGCCAAGCGTTAAGGGGAGAAGATTCCGATGCATCTGCGATACGCTGTGACCTTGTGCCTGGCCACGAGCACATTATTAGCAGGGGCCGTGGTGGCCCAAGAAACGACGGAACGCGAACGACCTGTCGCAGAAGATCAACAATCAGCGAAACCGGAACCGGTACTTGTTACGGCGCCACAGAATCCGCTCGGAATAGCGCTTCAAGACAATCTGGCTGCCGGCAAAGACAACGGTGACGAGGCGACACGCGCGGATCACGCAGCACTTGCGGACTATTATGCAACGCGCATGTATACGCCTGTTTGGGTCACCGCCGACGAGATGAATGCCCGCGCCAAAGCAGTAATTGCCGAAATTGAGAAAGCAGGCGATTGGGGACTTGATGCGGGCGCATTCGCATTGCCAAAGCTTGATGGAACGAATGCGAAGGACGTCGCCGAGGCCGAGATCACGCTTTCGTTTGCCGTACTGAAGTACGCTCGCCATGCACGCGGCGGCCGCATTATGGACCCGGCCAGCACATTGAGCTCCTACCTCGACCGTACACCACAACTGCTCGAGCCTAAGGACGTACTAACAAGCATCGCGTCATTTGATGAGCCGGACGCCTACCTGCGTGGCCTGCACCCACAGCACCCTCAGTTCGAAAAGTTGCGCCTTGCTTATCTGGCGCTGCTCGATGCCGGATCACCTAAGAAACTTGTGAAGCTGCCAAAGGGCTCAACGCTTCGCCCAGGCAAGAAGCACCGCCACGTTGCGCTATTGCGTAAACGGCTCGGGCTTGAGGTTCCATTAGTCAACAACAAACCGGGCAACGAGCGGCTGTACGACGAAACACTGAAAGAGGCTGTCATCGCCTTTAAAGAAGAGAAAGGCATCGAACCCGCTAACGGCATCGTAAACCGCCGCGTCCGCGAGGCTCTCAACAGGACACCGGCCATCACACCCGAAGGGCTCACGGCCAACATGGAGCAATGGCGCTGGATGCCGAACGACCTCGGTAGCCTCTACGTCTGGGTAAATATTCCCGAGTTCACGCTTCGCATCGCCAAGAACGATGAGATCATTCATACTGAGCGCGTTATCACCGGCCTCGTCAATAAGCAGACGCCGGTCTTCTCTGAAGACATCACGATGATCACTTTTCGGCCACGCTGGAACGTACCGAATTCGATCAAAGTGCGTGAGCTTTGGCCTTCACTGGCACGTGGCGGCCGCTACTTCCAGCGCCAAGGTCTGCGCCTGTCGCGCAACGGCCGCGTTATCAACCCGAAAAACGTCGACTGGAGCCAGGCTGATATTCGCCGCTACGACGTCTACCAGCCACCAGGCAGCGGCAATGCACTCGGCATCGTCAAGTTCGCATTCCCCAACAAGCACCTCGTCTACATGCATGACACGCCAAAAAAGACCCTATTCAACAAGACTACCCGCACGTTCAGCCACGGCTGCATGCGTATCCGCAATCCTCAGCGAATGGCTGAAATTCTCCTGGCTGAGGACAAGGGATGGGATGCAGCGAAGATTTCCGATTTGATCGAGAATGGCCCTGGCAACAACGGGGTCGAGATCGATCGCAAGATTCCCGTCCATGTGACGTACTTCACAGCCTGGATCGACGAAGAGGGCCAGACGCAAAGCGCGAGCGATGTCTACGGCCACGAGAAGCGCATCAAGCTGGCACTAGCGGGCAAGTGGAAGCAAATCGCCAAGGGCCCCAATCATTTGGCACCCGTTAGGGTCGATCCGAACATGCGGGCTCGCATTTATCAAAACCAGCGCCCCTCCAACGTCGGGGACTACGTCCAATCCGTACTGGGCGGCGGCTTCTAACGCAGCGGCTTCGTCGTCATCACGACCTTCTCAGCCGACACGCAACACCCGGCTTGCCGCTATCTTGCCGCGACCGAGCCCACATCTGTCCCCATTCAATCATTACAAACCATTAGGGGTTCATAATTAACCGTTTGGGGACGTAGACGCCGGTTACATGCTCAGAATGCTCGCAGCCTTGTGCGCTCAAGCCAAGACCTCAAACAGTGAGCGCGCCGCGAGCGGGCTAGAAAAACGTGGTGCCGTTTTGGTCCTGCATTGGAGAACCCTACTTGGGGGACTAATTCTTGCTCTGTTCGGGGCAGGTATTTCCGCATCCCAGTCTGCTGCCATGCCAAGCGGCACGCGCACGATCTCGTTGCATCACATCCACACCAAAGAAACGCTCACCGTCACCTACAAGAAAGGCGGAAGGTTCGTCGATGATGCGCTCAAGAAGATCAACTGGCTTATGCGCGACTGGCGGGAGAACACGCAGGTTAAAATTGACCCCACCCTCATCGATCTGCTCTGGGAGATGCACACTGAGCTTGGAAGCAAAAAGCCCATCCACATCATCTGCGGCTATCGTTCAGCTAAGACCAACAACATGCTGCGCCGGACCAGAGGCGGCCAGGCAAAGCGCAGTTTTCACATATCTGGCAAGGCGATAGATGCATCGTTCCCCGATGTTCCGGTGAAGCGCATGCGCTATTCGGCGCTTGTCCGCGAGCGCGGAGGCGTCGGGTATTATCCAACGTCCGGCATCCCTTTTGTGCACGTCGACACAGGCCGCGTTCGAGCATGGCCGCGCGTACCGCGCTACGAGTTGGCTCTACTGTTCCCCAAGGGCAGGACTAAACACCGGCCGTCGAAAGGCGGTCCTATAACTCAGAAAGACGTGCGTGTAGCTCGCTCGCGCTACACGGAGTTAGCGACAAAGGTCGCCGCCTATCACGAGGATCGCAAACGGGCGCAGTCGCCGATAATGGTAGCGGAGGCTCCCAAGCCTGCAATTAAGGTACCTGTACCGAGGCCAGCGTCGCCACCCAATGTCCAGGTTGCCTCCCTTACGCCGATCGCGCCCCGGCCCGCTGCAATGCCTTCGCCCAGACTGAACAAAGCACCGAACCTGGTTCGGCGCAGCCCCGGCATCCCGCCACCTTCCGAAGCTGAGCGCAAGCGGCTCAACGAGCTCGTGACGCGCGCCTCCTTACCGCACCCAGATCGCATGAACCAGCGCCTGCCCGCCACAGACCGCAGACGGCTCGACGAGCTCATCTCGCGTACGTCTGTTGGCCACGGAGCCCCGCAATCGTTCCGATCGGCGATATTAGGAATTGCCGGAGCAGACACCCCACCCGGATTAGGATCGCGCCTTCAAGAACCGCTTAAGCAGTCTAACAAAGACAAGAGCACCATTACGCGTATCGCCGCGCTTACCCCCCCGAAGTCAGCGGGCACATCTGCGAGCATAATGGATATCGATACCGCGAACTGGAGTGGCGGCTGGGCACCGGCGCCTGCATTCGACGAAGACCACCCCGAGGAACTCTCATATCGCCCCTTCCCGCTCGCACCGCTTCTGACGCAATCAGCCTCCGTCGATGACGACGCGTTTGGTGGGCTGGTGCATCCAGATGTCGCGCGCACGCTCGATCTCCTCGACGAAGATCAAATTATTTTGCCGCTGCGCCTGCGGCCAGGCCGGCAAGTGGCAGAGGTCATGTGGGCTCAGCAATTTCAGGGACAGGCCGTCAACCTAAGGGCCCTAGAGCCCACAGCGCCCCCGCGTGCTGTGCCTGCCGGACTGGCCTCGCGTTCCGTTAAGACGAGCTGGCGTTAGCAGCCCTCGCCGCTCTCTGACTTTTACGCCGCGGCTCGATGCAGCCTTTCGACCACGCAGTCTTAACAAGGCGCCCAAGCTCGCTAAAGTCTTCAACCCTTGGCGACGTTGCGCGCCAGGCCAAGCCGATACTTCGGAACGGTTCAGGCGCCACGAACCGCGTCAGCCCTATTTCTCGCCCCCGCGCCTCAACATTCAAGCACATCTCTGGCAGCAGCGTGATACCGTAACCGGCAACCACCATCTGCACGATAGTTGACAGGCTAGAGACACCAAAAGTGTTGATAGTAGAAACTTGCTGCAGATTGCAGTAGGTCAGCGCCTGGTCACGCAGGCAATGGCCTTCCTCCAAGAGCAATAGACGCTCATGCTCTAGCAAGTCCTTCGTCGCACGGACCCGCGCACCCAGTCGGCGCTCGTGCGGAAGCGCGAGCAGGAAACGATCATCGAATAACGGCAGCGTTTCGATCTCTGGATGATTGATCGGCAGTGCTAGGAGCAAGACGTCAAGCTTACCCTCGATTAGTTCTTGTACGAGCAGCAGCGTTTGCGTCTCTCGCACGTGCAGCTCGAGATTCGGGTAGTTCTCGCGTATCAGCGGGAGTAACGGCGGCAGCATATAAGGCGCTATCGATGGGATAACGCCAAGTCTAAGCGAGCCCGCAAGCACTTCATTAGCATGCTGAGCGAATTCGACCATCTCTCGAACGTCGCCCAAGATGCGCGCCGCTCGCTTTGCGATCTCGCGCCCCTTGTCTGATAGCAGGACGCCCGCTCGCGTCCGCTCAACCAGAACGAAGCCGAGTTGCGCTTCTAACTCATGGATCTGCATGGATAGGGCGGGCTGAGTGACAGCACACGACTGAGCGGCGCGCCCGAAGTGCTGCTCGCGCGCCAGCGCATCGAAATAGCGCAGCTGCTTTAAGGTCACATGCGTCATAAGGAACGCTGATGCCAAGACAATCAAATTACGATTAGAGCTTATCCATCGGCGTGTCTAGGCTCGTCAGAGCAAGTTCCTTTGCAATCCTAAAGCGTCCGAATCAACGGAGGGCCCACCGATCACCATAAGAGTGCGTGCGAAAAATACTTTTTCTTCGGCTTTAGGCGCAACGGACGAAGACCGAATCGCTCTAGAGGTGTCCTTTTTCGCTAATCTATCATCGTGCTAAGCGACGAATCGGACGCTGAGAGCATAATGCTGTAAGGCTCCAGATCGTGACTGTGGGTGTTTCACGCCGCCGCCGTCAAAGCTGCGGCCTCCTCGTCGAGCATGCCGAGTGCGTGCAGATAAACCTCGAGAATGCTGACTTCCTCTTGACGCTCGGTCGCACTCTTCTTGCGTAACCGCACGATCTGGCGCATCGCTTTGACGTCGAAACCCATTGACTTGGCTTCGAGATACTTGTCGCGGATGTCGCCAGTGAGCGCCTTTTTCTCTTCTTCCAGCCGCTCGATTTGCTCAACGATCTGACGTAGTTGCTTTTGCGCCGATACCTGTAGCGTCGTCATCCCCCGTCTCCCCGCTATGATG
>JAUVPN010000270.1 GCA_030598645.1 Hyphomicrobium sp.
TGAGAACCCGTCGATTTCTGCCGTTCCTTGCCGTCTGGACCAGAGGCTTCGGCGGTATCCTTCGTCTGAATTCGAGCCGCCTTGTCATAGGGGCGCTTGCGAGGCCGGGTAGCAGTATCCTTGCGACTCTCACCGCGCTGGTGACGGCGCGGACGCCAGACTTCTTCAAACTGCGGCTCTGCTGCCTTGGCCACCGCTTCACTGATCGCCGGCGCTGCTTCTTCCGACCCCTCAGACGATGCCGCTTTCGCCGGCTCTGTCTCAGCCGCAGCAGGCACTGTCGCAATTGACGCTGTACCGTTAGCGCAGGGTGTCGCTGCTACGGCCGGAACACAATCCGTCTCTGTATCAGCCGCCTTAGCCGGCTTGCGATCAACCCAAAAGCCGAGTGCCTTGAGAACTCCAGCCAGCTCATCTGGCGAGCACCCGAGAATCGACATCATTTCGGGGGTAACCTTGAAACCGCCATCGCCCGTTGCGCCCTTCGGCGGCTTGCCGTCTTCGTCATCGGAATTTGCGCGCCAGGATAGAAGCGGTCGGATCAGATCGGCGAGGCGCTCCAGCATATCGAGGCGAACCGCACGCGAACCGCAGACATGGTAGCCGCACGCCCTATAAAAAGGCTCCGGCGTCGCTTCATCGGGCGCAAATGACGTAAGACCAGCGCGCGGCGGCTCAGGCAGTGTCTCACCGGACATACCCGAAGCGCTAGCGTTTTGGAGCGACCAAAGGGTCAGTGCCAGCTCGGCGGCGGCCGGCTTCAATAGCAACGGGATATAGATGTTGAAGGCTCCGAAGCGAACGCCGTACTTGCGCAGCTGAGCACGCGCAGTTTGATCAAGCGATTTGATCTCGTCGGCAACTGTCTCGCGTTTCAAAATGCCCAAATTCTCTCTAAGACGGAAGCCTATGCCGCGGGCGAGACCGGAGATATCTTCCGCCTTGCCGATTTCCACCAGCGGTTTGAGCTTGTCAGCAATAGATTGCGACAACCAAGTCTGGAGCCGCGCCTCAATCTTGTCGCGGTCGGGGGCGGACAGATGCTCATCGGCAAGAAGCGTTAGCGAGGGTTTGAGAGGATCTTCCGTCACCTCGATATGAGCGATCTCTTCATCCTTCCATAAGATGCGACCTCGCCGCGTCAGGTGAAAGGCGTCGGACTTTGCAGCGGACACGCGCCGGGCGCGCATTGCCAACTCGCGCGCTAGCACGTGGGCGGCCGCGTTTCGGGTCGCCTTGCCGTGGATACCTTCCCCGCCTGCGTCTGGCGAAAACCGGAATCCGTTGAGCTTGCCGACAAAGTGATTCTCCACGCGGATCGTCCCGTCTTCGGCAATCTCTGCGTGAAGCTCATCCTTGTCACGCATGCCCTTCATGAGCGCGCTGGTGCGCAAATCGACAAACCGCTGAGTCAAACGCTCGTGCAGCGCATCCGACAGCTTGTCCTCTATCTCTCGCGCTCGGCCCTGCCAGTGCCCAGGATCCTTGAGCCAAGCGGCGCGGTTCGACACGAAGGTCCACGTCCTGATGTGGGCTATCCGGTTTGCCAGCGTATCAATGTCGCCATCGGTGCGATCGGCAAAGTCGACCTGCTTGGCGAACCAATCCTCAGGAATGCATTCGTCCGAGCTCATGAGAAACTTGTAGAGACTTGCGACCAGCTCCGCGTGATTCTGACCCGAGATTTTGCGGTAGTCCGGAATCTGGCATACGTCCCACAACTTGGCGACGCCCGCTGGAGCGCACGCCATGCCTGCAATTTCCTTGTCCGCACTCACAGATTCCAAAGCAACGACGTCGTCGGCCATGCGCGCACGCGTCATGCGCTTCTCGCGCGGCACGGTGCGCAACGATTCTTTGAGATTCTCCAGCGTTGAAAAATCTAGGGTTCGGTTGCGCCACTGCAGCACGCGAACGTTCTCAAAGTTGTGCGTTTCTAGCCGCTCGATCGTATCGGAATCAAATGGCTCGGCTGAGCCTGTGACGCCAAATGTTCCGTCGTTCATGTGCCGTCCAGCCCTGCCCGCGATCTGGCTAAGCTCAGAAGGCGTCAGGCTACGGTGCTTTTGGCCATCGAACTTGCGGGCCGCCGAGAAGGCGACGTGGTCGACATCGAGATTGAGCCCCATGCCAATAGCGTCGGTCGCTACGAGATAGCCCACGTCGCCCGATTGGTAGAGAGAAACTTGAGCGTTGCGCGTTCTTGGCGATAGCGCACCGAGCACGACGGCCGCGCCGCCATGCTGACGGCGGACGAGTTCGGCGATCGCGTAAACCTCCGCCGCTGAGAAGGCGACAACTGCTGAACGCTTCGGCAGTCGCGTGATCTTCTTCTGACCAGCATAGGTCAGCTTGGATAACCGCGGTCGCGAGATGAAGTTGGCACCCGGGATAAGATCGCTGATAGGCTCGCGCATAGTTTGAGCACCCAGCAACAGCGTCTCGGATCGGCCACGCGCGTGCAGCAGCCGGTCAGTAAAGACATGGCCGCGCTCAGGGTCACTCGCGAGCTGAATTTCATCGACGGCAAGAAAATCCACGTCAACGTCACGCGGCATGGCTTCCACCGTGCACACCCAATATCGCGCGCGCTCAGGCTTGATCTTTTCTTCGCCCGTTACCAACGCGACCTTATCTCCTCCCACTCGCGCTGCGATTTTGTCGTAGACCTCGCGGGCAAGAAGGCGCAGCGGCAAGCCGATCATGCCACTCTCGTGGCCGATCATGCGTTCGATGGCGAGATGCGTCTTGCCGGTGTTGGTGGGGCCCAAAACCGCCGTCACATGACGGATCCGGGTTTCGAGGTCGCTGCCCATCGAGATAGGCCTCTTCAACTTATACTATCGTTGCCATCGCAAACGCTTGAGCAGATATCAAGAGTTTTGTTTTCGGGCGCACGCTCAAGGGCTGGAGCATCTTGTTCGCTACTCCCCTGAAGGGGAATGCTGGTACGCAAACATGTTCCCAGCAACTGCCTCTCGTTACACGCACTAAACTCAAGATGCATCTATCTCTTAAACGCAATCCGCTTCCTGTCGGGCATCGTAATGACAACCTTATCCGACTCCAGCACCGCATTACCAGCGACAGTCGGGACCATCACGCGCGACGGAATGACGATGTTTGCTTTCGGCACGCGGCGCAATGTAACTTCCGCATTGCCGGTGATAACGGAACTCTCCTCGCCCTTGCGATGGCCGGAAATGGGCACGAAGCGGACACGGCAGACCAGATTACGCGATGCCTTCCCTTTGGGTGTGAAAATGAGATCAAATCGATGCTTGCCATCGAAGACTGAAAGGTTACGCCGGCATGGATCTCCTGTTTCGTCGAGCGACACCGCCATAATAGCACTCAATGGATCGAGTACATTTTCAAGCTGCTGCTCGGTTACAGGTACGTTACGCTTCGACGGCTTCTTCTTCTTCGGCGCGAATGTCACTTGCTTAACGCCCGTATCGTCGAATGTCATATTGAGGTTGGACTGCTTCTTTTTTCCAATGAGCGGGTCCTGCTTGAAGCGAAACATGTGGCTATCCGGGCTGAGCTCCGCCGCAACGAAGGTACCGGAGCTGCGCATCACCGCAGAATAGTCGAGGACGGTGGTCTCGATCTTTGCCACTCCATCGAGATTGTATTTCCCGTCTTTGAGCTGTGACTTGAAGCGATAGAAGCCGATATCCCCGAATATTCCAAAA
>JAUVPN010000012.1 GCA_030598645.1 Hyphomicrobium sp.
ATCAATCGGGGGCGTGCTTCCCGAACAGTGGCACCGCTTTGCGGATGAGAAGCTCGCCCTCGCCCGATCATGCTTCCCCCTTCACCTTCAACACCATGCCAACCCCGTGCGCATCAATCGAAGGCACGTGCTTCCCGAAAAGTGGGCACCGGTTCTTTTTTTGGATAAGACGCTCGCGAGATCACCCGTCTGCCTTCTACTTGCGCCCAGGCAACCCCGTGCGCATCAATCGGGGGCGTGCTTCCCGAACAGTGGCACCGCTTTGCGGATGAGAAGCTCGCCCTCGCCCGATCATGCTTCCCCCTTCACCCTCAGCACCCTCTCAATCCCGTGCGCATCAATCGAAGGCGCGTGCTTCCCGAAAAGTGGGTACCGGTTTCCGGATGAGAAGCTCGCGCGATAATGGCGATTGGTGCTCCTGGCTTTGATGCCCAGGCTTGCCTGAAGAATTTCAAACAGTGCGCCCAAGACTGCGGTGATAAGCGCCGACGAAGCGCAGTGCAGGTCTAATCCGCTCATTGACTCCGCTGGCGATCACGGCGCACGTCTGGTTCACGGACAAAAGCTACCGCACGACGGGTGAAACGCCTCACCCGAACGCTTGACGACACCAACGACGGCCTGCAATCAGGCACTCAAATTCGGACACTCACTTCGCCTTCGAGGCCCGGTTGTCTGGGCGGCCCAGCGTCTTGCGACGGTCGCGTCGCCCCTGGCGCAAACACCCGCACTCTTCGAAACTCTACAAGCCCGACTGATAGTCGCTGCAAGCACGAAGACGTCAAACACCTGGTTAAGGATCAAGAAGACTTCAGCGAATTGCTGATATTGGTAAGTGCCCTCGACCGCCCCGTATAGACCGATGAGCCAACGGCGAGCATAAACACTCTTGGAGTGTGGCTAAAATATGCCTTGGCCGAGCGCAGTCCCAGGCAAGAAGTCATGCCAAAAAGCTTGGGATTACAGACAAGTACGAGCGCGTTCCAACCCTTTCATCCGTACGCACCCGCCAAAAGTATTGGGCAGCCGGCAGACGCGCGTCCGGCCGTGGGTTGCCGGTTTCCCAATGTCACGAGGAACTCTTGTCAGCATCGGGATTGCTCGGCTTTTTCGCGTTGCCCCATTCCTCGGGCCATTCGATGTCCTGGCCCCACCGCTGGGCGTTTGGCGTTGGTCGCGGCTCTGTTGCAGCACCCTCTGGGAAAGTGTCAGGACGCGGTGCGGGTCGGGACCACTGCGGAGGATTGAGGTGCTTACCTAACGCCTCGCGGCCTGCACGCACGGACTTCACTGACTCTCGGCGTGCGCGCCACTCTGTTCTGGCCTCTCCTTCATCGCCCAACGGCGGCTTGATCATAAGGGCACAAGCAAACGCCATGATGGCCATCATCGCGCCGGTGCGCAGGGGATAGTCGGCCAAGGAATGGGCGATCAAAAGGGCGACGACGATTGTTGCTGCGCGGGCGAGCGTTTGATCGATGTCCCGCACGCCGAAAGGTGCGCGCCGCCAAATTGTCAAACACCTGAGGATGAACCAGATCGCAAACACCGCGATAAGCGCCACCCCGATGACGCCGGTCTCCAGCCATAGCTCAAGAAAATCATTATGGGCTCGGTTGCCATAGGTATTGGCAAGCAGGTTTTCCGGTTTCTCAAACATGGCATGCACGGGAACGAACGTGCCCATGCCGGAGCCAAACGGCAGGTAGGTTTGCGCGGCTTCCATGGTCGCGCGCGCAAATGGTATCCGCGCGTCTTGAAGCGGATCAGAGGCAAAGCGCTCCATGATCCGGTAGAGTGCAAACTGGGCGGCAAAAATCACCGCAAGCGCCGTCGCACCGATTAGAAGCTTTGTTGGCGTGATCCCGGATGTGCTGCGTTTGTCAGCGACGGCAAGGCCGTAAGCGCCGAGCAGCGCAAAAATGGTAAGACCAAGACCGGCGCGCGAGCGCGCCATGGTTTGCGCAGCCACCAGCATCACTAGGACCGCGAAACCGGCAATGAGGGGCACGACCGAGACTGTTGCAAACCGTTCCCGTTCTGGTCCCGAACTGCCCGAAAGTGTGGCGTCCACGGCCCAGGCGGCGGCAAACATCGTCACGGCATAAAGAAGGGCTGCAAAATGATTCCGATTAGCAAAGAAGCCGACCGCTTCGGTCGTGTTGGTGACCGTGAAGAAACGCAACCAGCTGTTCGGGCCCGAGGCAACTTGGATTAACCCGATAAAGACACTCACGAGACCAACGGAGACGACAATGAGGCTTAAGAGGCGCCGCTGGCGGTGGCCGAGCAGAAGAGTGCTCAGAAAAATTGCCAACGGCACAAGCAGTGACAGAGCGCTGAGCCACGTTGCGTGTGGTGAGACACTCATGGGCCGCCAGGGCAGCTCACGTCCCACCAACGTGAAAACCTCAGTGACTGAGTCCCGGTTCGGCAAGGTCGTCCAGATCGCGGGAGGAAGCGGCACGAGTTGAAGAAGGGGCACCGAGGTGATCGCAAGACAAAAGGCGATCGTCCCCCAAGGCCGCGTGTTCGGTGGCATGTCCGATAAGCGCCAGAGGGAGGCGATCAGGAGCGGCACCGCGAGAAGCTGCAGGAGGGCATCGGACAAAAATCCACTGTGCGTACCTCCACCGAGGAGAACGGCTGACACCGTCACCAGCGCACACAGACTAAAGAATATCCGTCCGGCCGAAACCGGCGCCAAGACAAGAGCTAAAGAATTTTGCGACTGAGCTGCTGATGCTTTGGGGGCTAACATGAGTGAGATGGGTGTGATTGTCCTGCACGACTCGCCGCGCCATCAGACGAACCACAAAAACAGCTGGCGCCGGCCGAAGCCGACGCCATCTTAAAAATCGGGATGAAATTGTGGCGCGAGTGCCTCTTAATCTAAGGGCTTGCGGGCTTATCATCATCGCAGATGACATCTCCAATGCACAAACCTGCCACGACAGCCATGCCTGTGATGCCTAAAATCGGGACCCAGTGATGACGTCGTTGCGGCTCTTGGAAGCCTTTGCCCAAATAGACGCCCGCATTCATTCGCGTGCCGTATGGGTCGAAGGAAGCTGACTTATGACAGGGCGGCTCCGATGCGATAGCAACGATCTGGCCGGGCCTCACGGCAACGAAACATTGCGCATTGTAGACTATCTGCGCACTGCTGCCTGGGCTTGCCATTACCAAATCGCCCACGTTCGCCTGTATCGGACTGCGAACGGGCACGTAGCCCCTCCCGCTGTTGATCGAGACGCGACCCTTACCGGGCTGGACCGTCGCCGCCATAACCGTCGATGAAGCAAAAGCGAACAAAACCGCGACAGCTAACCCCCCAAAAATACGCATGACTGATCTCCCGCTAACTATGACAAGCACTAGCTCCACATCACCCGTAGCGGAACGCGATCGAAGACAAAACGCAAGTCGACCGCACTGTGATCGAATCGCGCTCATTTGTGTTGAGATTGCAACTCTTTTTGTGGATAAAAACCGAGTCCAGCACATCGCTGTATCCGAACGCCACTGGCATCGGTCGTCATTGTGACGGCCGTGAGGCATTGGTCGGCGCCCATGGTCGGCCATGCGCTGCTGACAACGAGACCTCTGTCGGCGCGTACGCCGCAACGAGAGAAAAACGGGGGCACAGCTCCCCCGCTCCTGCGAAAAGCGAATGCCCCTAGGGAAAGCTCTTCAGGGGCTCGCGGGTTTGTCGTCACCACTGCTCTTGGTCAGAAAATAAATGCCGGCACCTATCCCGCCAGCAACAGCGGTGCCTACTAGAATGTGTTGCGTCGAAATGGCTTTGTGAGCTGGATCAGGATTCGTCGACCCCTTTACCGACGTTTCACACGAGGGATTGGTCACAATAGGAACGACGGCTCCCGGCCTCACAGTGACCACGCAGCCGTTGGCGTAAATGATCTGTCCAACGCCGAACTCCCCTGCCATGACGGAATCGCCAACCTTACCCTGCGCCGTGCCGGAAACGCGGTTATACCCATTATAATTGCCGACAAAGACCTCGTCCTCTACGACTCTTACAGTTATGGCGTGCGCCGCTGAGCCAATGATGAGGCTCAACACCAATGAGACGACACCAGCACGTGTACGCATATGACCCGGTCCTGACTGGCCCCACGCCACCACTCGCTAGCACCTTCATCTTGCGAGAGTAAGGCTGATCGGAGTGGATGGTGGATATCTCGGTCGGCCAGGCCCGCAAAAGCCACGTGATCACTTCTCGCCAGAGATCGTTTCGAGTGATTGACTTGAAACGTGAATTTTTGGGAATCTTTGCGGAACCAGATGGGCCGCTCGCACACCAACCTTGTCGATTGACCGATCTTAGGGGCTCGCGGGCTTGTCATCATCGTCATGAAACAGAAACACCAATCCCCCAATGATGGCCGCCCCGGGAAGCGTAAAATAGGCCCAGTCGGCCAGCCGATGCGGCTTTCCGCTGGCGCTCGCGTGTCCGGCACAGGGCGGTTCCTCTTGAACCACCTCAACCTTGCCTTCCACCACTTCAACGGTGCACCAGTTATCGTAGACAATCTGGCCGCTACCGCCGGGCTTCGCCATGACCGAGACGCCCGGCTGCGCCGGCGTACCATCGTCGATGGCCACATACCCGCTGCCGAAATTAGCCTTGAGCGGACCATAGAGGGTTGCAGCCTGCGCCCCGGCACCCATCAATGTAGCGAGCGCTGCAAAACATGTCGTGATGGAAAGCCGCCGTATCATTGTGATGCCCCCCCAAAAATAACCGCCTCACCTGCCGCTGCGGCCACAAAGGCGTATCAACAGGGCCCATCGGGCCACCTGACAATCGTCCGGTAAGCCCAAATGCCAACCAGCGCTTACGCCCACAACGTGGACAATGCTGCCCGCCAGCCGGCGGTCTGCAATGCTCACAAGATCTTTTAGTACCGTGATTCGGCTAACTTACTACGTTCACAATCCCCAACTTAGTGTCGGTCTCAGCACACTTGTGACATCTTTACAGGGTGGCAGGGACCGTGGCACCTCAGAGATCGTTTGTGCTCAAGGCGGTGAGTGGCGCGACCATGATTGATCTGCATTGTCACATTCTGCCCGGCATCGACGACGGCGCTGCCGACCTCTCGGTCTCGCTGGACATGGCCAGGGCCTCAGTTGCCGATGGGGTAACCGTCCTAGCCTGCACGCCCCACATCCTGCCCGGTCTCTATCCGAATACGGGGCCGCAGATCTGTCAGGCGGTCGATCAGCTGCAAGACGCACTGGATCGGAATGGGATTGCGCTGCGTCTCGTGGCTGGCGCCGATAATCACATTACGCCCGATTTTGTTAATGGCCTAAAGTCCGGACATCTGCTCTCTCTTGCCAGTTCGCGCTACGTGTTGGTTGAACCGCCCCACCATGTCCTTCCACCTCGGCTTGAGGATATGTTCTTTGGTCTGTTGTCGGCGGGGTACGTTCCAATTTTGACCCATCCGGAGCGACTATCGTGGATCAAGTTGCACTACCAGGTCATCGATAGACTGTGGAGGAGGGGGGTTTGGATGCAAATAACGGCTGGCTCGCTGGCTGGCGCATTTGGCAAGAATGCGCAATACTGGGCAGAACGATTACTCGACGAGGGGCGTGTCCACATTCTTGCCACAGACGCTCACGACACCAAGCGTCGCCTCCCAAACTTGAGCCTCGGCCGCGAGCGGGCGGCCGCACGTATTGGCGAGGGGGAAGCTGAGCACTTGGTTGTGACGCGACCAAGGGGGGTGCTGGCCAATGTTGCACCATCTGGTTTGCCGATGCCCGCGGTGGCGTCATCGGATCGCGCACATCCGCGCGGGGGCGCATCCTCGCGTAATGGTGTCGAGAGCGAAGCGCATGATGAACAACGTCGCGGCGATGGTGTGCATGGGACTTCTGGCTGGTTGCGGCGCCTCTTTGAATAGCGAGTCTATGACGAGTGAGTTGCAGACCGGTGCCATCGCCGAAGAACTCTCGCAAGAGAAGAAGACAGATGGTAGCGTCACGCCGGACCGGAAAAGCAAATCGCGTCGCGAGCCTGCAAGCTTAGCAACGGCCGTGGCGCCGAAACCTGCGAGCACATCAGGTCGCCAGGCGGCGAGCTTCGCAAAGGCCGCAGAACCCTTCACGTCGGCGTCCACACCGGGCGAAACCGCCTATAAGATTGGGCCGCAAGACGTTCTGGAAATTTCGGTCTTCAAGGTGCCAGAGCTAACACGCACCGCACAGGTCGCTGAAACAGGAACAGTCAACCTCCCGCTTGTGGGGGAAGTGCCCGCGGCCGGCAAAACCGCGCGCGAAATTGAGCGCGATCTCACGGCCAAGCTCGGAGCCAAGTATCTTCAGTCGCCGCAGGTCACGGTCGCCGTTAAAGAGTACAACAGTCAGCGGGTCACCATTGAAGGTGCCGTCAAAAAGCCTGGCGTTTATCCCATCCGAGGCAAGACCTCGCTGCTGCAGGTCGTGGCGACCGCTGAGGGTTTGAGTCCTGCTGCCGATACATCAGGTGTCGTCGTCTTCCGACAAACGAATGGCAAACGCTCGGCTGCGAAGTTTAATATCGACGATATTAGGTCCGGCCAGGCCGAGGATCCCAGGATTGAGCAAGGCGATGTCATCGTGGTCAGCCACGACGGCATGAAGGCGGCTTGGCAAACCTTTCTTCAAGGTCTTGGCGCTGCAGGCCGCGCCGCCGTGTTCTTCTGATGTTTAACGCGTTAGGGCCGATTGGAAGCTGCCGCCATGAGTGACCCGCAAGCTGCCCTTCCTGAAGAAAACCGTGCCCCCCAGGGAAGGCTCGTTCCCGCCGCCCCCAGCGTGCTCTCTGCGCGCACCCCCTATGGCGATGTGGATGCGTATATGGGGGGCGCATACGATAGCCAAGAGAACTTTGGTTTCGACCTGCGTGAATATTGGCGCATCTTCAACAAGCGCAAATGGGTCATCTTCAGCATACTTGTGGCCGTGATTGCCCTGGGTGCCGTACGCACTTTGATGCAAACCCCACTTTATACGGCCACCGTTCGCCTTCAGATCGACCGTCACGCCGCCGAGGTCGTCAAGGGTGGCAGCGTCATGCCAACATCCGCCAACGACTGGGAGTTTCTTAAGACACAGTATGAGTTGCTGCAAAGCCGGGCGTTGGCGGAGCGCGTGGCGAGTACACTCAAGCTAGGCGATGACGCCGATCTTTTTGAGCCTAAACAATTTTCGATTCTGAGAGCTGTGAGGCGCTTTTTTACTTCGCCAGCGGCCTCCAAGGCCCAAGAGACCACGCGCAAGGATCGCGAGCGCGCCGCCGCGGGGATCGTGTTAGGCAATTCTGCTGTAACACCGATCCCCGGCTCGCTTCTGGTTGACGTCAGCTATACCGATCCGGTCCCATCAAGAGCCCAACTTATTGCCAACGCGCTGGCAAACGCGTTCATCGCCTCCAATCTCGACAAGCGCTTCCAAGCGAACGCCTATGCCAAGATCTTTCTTGAGGATCAGTTGGCGCAGCTGAAATTGCGTCTTCAAGAGTCGGAGAAGACCCTTTTAGAGTTCGCCCAGAAGGAACAGATCGTTGCCGTCACAGAAAAGGCTTCGATCGCGGAGAATAATCTTGAGGCCGCCAATCAGACGCTTGGCAAGCTTGTCGCCGAGCGCATCAAGGATGAACAGCTTTGGAAGCAGGTTTCCACCGCTACGGCAATCAACCAACCACAACTTCTCACGAATAAGGTCATTGACGCTCTGCGCGCCAAGCGCAATGCGCTTGTTACCGACTACCAAGAGAAACTCGAAACTTTTAAGCCGAGCTATCCGGCCATGGTGCAGATTCAAAACAAGATCAAGGAGATCGATCGCCAGCTCGGTGCGGAGGTTCAGACAATCAAGGATTCGCTAAAAGCGCGCTTTGAAGCCTCACAGAGCCAAGAAGCCGAAATGAAAAAGCAGATTGAGACCTTGAGGAGCGAGGTCCTCGATCTACAGAAGCGCTCCATTCAATATAACATCTTGAAACGAGAGGTGGACACCAACCGCGAGCTCTACAACGGGCTGCTGCAGCGCCACAAAGAGGTCAGCATCGCGGGCGGTGTCGGGGCCAACAATGTGTTCATTGTCGATAAGGCGGAGGTGCCGGGGGGACCATCCTCACCACGGCTAGGTCGAGCGCTGCTGCTCTCTTTTGCTCTGGGATTGGGGGCTGGCATTGCCGCCGCCTATTTACTGGAACAATTTGACGACGCGATACGATCGCCTGAGGAGGTCGAACAAATCACCGGTCTGGCAACGCTGGGGGTCATCCCCAAGCTTGATAAAAGTCAACAGGTTGAAACCGAAATCGCTGATCCGCGCTCGGTTCTCTCTGAGGCTTACCGGTCCCTTTGCACCGCCCTGCAATTCTCCACCGAGAGCGGGCTGCCCAAAACACTTGTCGTCACCAGTGCCGGGCCCGGCGAAGGTAAGTCGATTACGGCATTGGGGATCGCCCGACAGTTTGCCACGATGGGACTGAAGGTTCTGTTAGTCGACGCCGATCTTCGTAACCCTTCGCTCTACAAGAAGCTGTCTTGCGACAACACAATCGGGCTCAGCAATTACCTGACGGGGAGTTGCACACCGCCCGAGGCCTTCCAAGCGACCCCAATTCCTGACCTGGCTCTCATGACATCAGGGCCCCTTCCGCCGAACGCCGCTGATCTATTAAGCAACGCGCGCTTGCTATCGCTGCTCTCGGTGGGCCTGGAGGTGTTCGACCTCATTGTGCTCGATGCTCCTCCGGTCATGGGACTGGCCGATGCCCCCTTGATGTCAAATGCAGCAGGCGCCACGGTGTTCGTTGTTGGCGCGGGGCAGGCCCGTTCAAACCACGTTCGCGGAGCATTGAAGCGCTTGCATATGGGACGCGGCCTTCTCATCGGGACGGTGTTGACCAAGTTCGACGCGAAGGCTGCCGGTTACGGCTACGGATACGGCTACGGTGCGCACCAATATAGTTATGGCGGCGCCTTGCTCGGCGCTGAGAGCGATGCGCCTCAACTGACGAACGCCAGCGAGAGCAGCTGATGAGCGCGCAAGAGGCAGTGAAGGTCGCGATCGAGCTTATTCAACTGCCCTCGCGCGTGCGACATCAGCAATCTAGGCCGCTACCAAAGGGGGTCGATTTGGTTCTACGCATCGCGGCTGGTGATGAACGGGCCTTGTCCGAAGCGTCCAGCGCGGTTAGGCGACCGCCGACGCTTGTCCGCGCGGCGGCTGCCTTTTTTGTCGAACAGATCCTGTTCTGTCCTGGTGCGGACAGTTATCGAAATCTTGGGACGAGCCGCAATGCATCAGCTGACGAGCTCAGACGCAATATGGCCCTGCTGTTGAGGTGGTGTCATCCTGATGCGGACCGGAAAGGTGAGCGATCGATCTTTGTCGCACACGTGACCCAGGCCTGGGAGGATCTAAAAACGCCGCAACGTCGCGCCGCATACGATAAGGCAAGACACCCCCAAGACATCAAATCACGCACACAAAGAATGGTAGCGACACAGCATCGCTTACAACGTTATGCATCGCGCCAGAGATTTGGCATTTGGAGAGATGAACGAAAGGGACTATTGCGTCGTGCGCTGTCGCTTTTGCTCGTCGGCGCCGGGCATTGACGCATGTAGCTCCTTGAAGCTTTGACCGAGCCAAGCCCCCATTACTGCGATCGCTTCCTTTGAAGTGGGATTGTTTACTCAGTGATCAAGCAAAGCAAAAGTTTTCGCTGGCTGCGAACGGTGCTTTTAACTGGTCTTGCCGGGATCTTGCTCTGGCAGGTGGTCGCCAAGAGCTTTGCCGCCTTTCTCGCGCGTGATTGGCCCGAGATGGCACTGAGGCTTAATTCAACCGAACCCACCGCTCTCGTGACCCTTGCCGATGAGCGGATCAATCCGGCCCCAATCGAAAACGGATCGGATGCTCCAAGCGCTTCCCAACAGCCCTCCGCGACAAAAATCGGGACAACTGCGGACGGCCTCGCTGCCTGGGCAACGCTTGCGATGCAAGCCGCCAGAACCGCTCTGTCCGCTGATACGCGGGACCGACAAAGGCCTAATGCACCGCCGCAGCTTGTCGTGCCATCCGTGGCCGAACCGGAGCGCAATCGGGCGCGCGCTGAAGCGGAATTGGCGCTGATCCATGATCCGCTCAATGCGCGCGCGCTGCGCGTTCTGGGCCAGCTTTCTGATAGCGCCGGAGATGACACAAAGGCTGCGCAGCTCATGCAAGCCGCCACGCATCGCTCCTGGAGTGAAACCGTCGCCAGCTACTGGTTGATGTTCAAAAGCTTCGAGAAGGGGGACTACGCCACAGCCCTTTACTACGCCGACGGTTTTTTACGAAAGCGACCGCAGTTCATCGCGCAAGCCCTGCCGGTTCTGGTTCGCATGGCAGAAAGCGAGAACGAGAATGCAGTCGGCGCCTTAAAGACGATGCTCCTTAGTGACCCACCCTGGCGCTCATCGCTTTTCTCACATCTTCCCAGTCGAATGACTGATGCGCGTACGCTGCTTCAGCTCCTGTTGAGCGTCAAGGAAAGCTCCTTTCCACCGACACTTGCGGATCTGCGTGGCTATTTGGACTTTTTGATTGGGCGGAAGTTTTACGAGCTTGCCTACTACACCTGGCTGCAATTTTTGCAGCCCGAGCAGCTGGCCCGCGTGGGCTTCCTCGCCAATGGCAGTTTTGAGACCGTGCCCTCGGGCCTGCCGTTCGATTGGCTCATCGCTCGGGGGTCATCCGGTGTCACAACCGACATCGCACTGCGGCCTGAACTGGACGGCGAGTATGCTCTCTCTTTGGAATTCGGGCCAGGACGCGCTGATTTTCGCGGGGTCACCCAACTCCTTATGCTGGCGCCCGGCGCGTATGAGCTCAAAGGAAAGTACAAGGGTGAACTTATCGGCCGTCGCGGTTTGCAATGGTCGATTGCGTGCGCCGGTGTGCGGCGGGATCCGATCGGGGAGAGCCGGATGTTCCTTGGAACGGTGCGCACATGGACCGATTTCGTTGTCCCCTTCACGGTGCCAGACACAAACTGCCGCGCCCAAAGCTTGCACCTGACACTGGCCGCACGCTCCGCGTCTGAGCGTCTGGTCTCGGGATCCATTTGGTACGATGAGATGATCCTTACACGCGTTGAGGCAACCGACTGGTCCGAACAAACAGGCGGGGATAATTCGCGCCCAAAAGACGTTGGCTCGACACCCGGCGTCCCCACTGTAGGAGGCACGCAAAGCGGCGGTCCTTCGCCTGGGGCCGAGGCGCGAGGAGCGAAGGGATCTGAAGGAGGGCAATAGCAAAAAATGTACCTGTTTTAGCCGACAGGCGTGTTCCAGTCTCGAGACGGCCCCAATGACTTTGGCGGTAAGCAAAAGAGTCGAGCCGACCTGCTGAAATTTTGGGCAGTCGGTCCCTGGTAAGAGGATTTCGGGCAACAGCCGTACCCAAAGTTTATGAGAACCGACTAGAAAGACTTGAGTTGGGGGAAAACGCGGATGGACCTATTTAGGTGTGCCTCGTTTTGGGCTCTAACATCCAACCGGGACTCGTCGCATGTGAAAATGGTGAGTTCATTCCACATTGCGGGTGAAGGCCTGTAGGGGTGGGGGTGCCATGCATCGGTTCGCACTTTTGCTCGTTGACTTATGTTTACTCGCAATTGCCACCGTTTTGGCACTCATTCTGCGCGACAACCTCGCTCTTTCCCCTGATCGACTGTACGGGCTGCTCCCGTATCTCGGTGCATCGCTTGTCGCTGCCACCATCATCTTGCCTGTCCTCGGTCTGAATCGAACGCTCTGGCGGTTCAGCATCCTGTCTGACTATCTGCGCATTGTGGGGGCTGGTATCCTTATCGTGCTCTGTGCGGTTGGAATCGGTTTCGGCCTCAACCGGCTTGAAGGTGTCGCTCGCGCTCTTCCTATCTTACAAGGCATCTTGATCATCGCGGCGCTCGTCGGTGTGCGTGTGGCGATGAGACTGCGTCACAATGCGCGCAAGCCTAGGCCCTCTCATGCATTATCCGACCATCAGCATTCCAGAATAGCCGAAACAATTGTTGTTTTCGGTCTCAACAGCATCGCTGAACTCTATTTGCGGTCCGTCCGCGAGTTTGCCGCAGATCACATAAAGGTTGCGGGCCTGTTGGGACGTAGCGAGCGCCATAGCGGCCGACTTTTGCAGCAGTACAAGATCTTGGGAACGACTGAGCAGCTCGACAGCGTCCTCCGGGATCTAGAGGTGCATGGTGTGTTCGTAAACCGCATTGTCGTGACACAAGCGTTTGACACGTTGACGCCGTCGGCACAGGACGCCCTGTTGCACGTTGAGCGGGCCTCCGATATCCGCGTTGACTTCTTTGGCGAGCATATCGGTCTTCATGAGGATCGAGAACGAACAGCAAGCCAATCAACCGCGCGTACGCGTGCGGCAGACCATGGATATTTGACGTCGGATTCCTTTGATTTGGAGCTGGATGAAAACCGTCCGTACTGGCGGGTTAAGCGCGCTCTCGACGTCATCGGTGCCGCTTGTCTCATTGTTTTGTTGGCGCCCCTTATGGGGCTGCTGGCCATCGTCGCTGCGATCGATGTTGGGCTTCCGGCAGTATTTTGGCAGCAGCGACCAGGCCAGCGCGGTCATCCCTTCAAGCTGCTAAAATTCCGGACCATGGTGGCCGCTCACGACTCGAATGGATGCCGGCTCAGTGACGAGCAGCGATCGTCACCAGCCGGCCGTTTCTTGCGGCAAAGCCGATTGGACGAGCTACCCCAACTCTTCAATATTCTCATCGGCCATATGTCGTTCGTGGGTCCGAGACCATTGCTGCCCGTGGATCAAAGCCGGGAGCACAAGTATCGTCTGCTTGCGCGACCCGGTCTAACGGGGTGGGCGCAGGTTAACGGTGGCCGGAACATCTCGGCAGAAGACAAGAGTGCACTTGATGCGTGGTACATAAAAAATGCAACGCTGAGGCTCGATCTCAAAATAACCTGGCTCACACTTGCAACGCTTATTGGCGGCGAACGCCCCAATGGGTGGGCTGTCCGTCAAGCGCATCAGGAATTGGACCTCGCAAGACCGGCCCAAACCCAAGAGTTTGCAACACAGTTCGCTTCGTCGGAAGGCGCAGTGGCCTAAAGGGCAGTTCTTGCTCAAGACTTGATGTAACAACGAAGGCGGCCGCGAGCGTACCACCCTGGCGCTTTAGGGGAATACCTTTCCCCGGGTGGGGCATGGCGTGGGTCTTGTGGGAGGCCGATTGCGTTTTTGCCATCAGATTTTTCATCGCCCCGCGGGTCCGTGCCAGAAAGGATTGCATCGCAGACCATTCCTGGATAGCGGCTTTCGTTAATCCTCGTCTACGCCCCGCTTAAGACGCGTCCTGAGTTGAACCCACGAGTGTCGCTGAGTGTCCATGATCCTTCCTATCATTCTGTCTGGCGGCTCTGGCGCGCGATTGTGGCCGCTTTCGCGGGGGATGTATCCTAAATAATTCATCCGCTTCTATGACAGTGAAGGCGAAAGTCTGCTTGGCGCTACCCTCAAACGTGCCCGCTTAGGCGAGATTCGTGCTGCTCCAATCACCATCTGGAACAACGATCACCTTGTCCTTGAGCAACACGCGATGAGGCACCCATTAGCGTTTTGTTGAGTTTAAATTGCGCCGCAGTATCTGTTGTTTGCCACAGAATAACCAGACGACTGAGTTGCGGAGCTCTCGGCACCGATATCAATTCATGAACATAGTGTTTCAGCTATGTCCTGAATTGGTGATTCATTGAATAAAAATAGAAAACTGTCCTCTTTGTTCACGCGATATTAGCTACAAGACCGCAAAAAACAAAATGTGTACTGCGTATCTCGAGGGGCATTGTCGAAAAAATGTCGCGCGTCCTCGTCGTCGAAGACGACAAATATCAACAAACTCTTCTCAAGTGTACCCTGGAGAAAAGCGGATACGTCGCCGACGTCGCCGCCGACGGACTGACAGCATTGCACATGCTGCGCACGGGAGACTATGCGCTAGCCCTTGTCGACTATCACTTGCCCGAAGTCGATGGATTAGCCTCCGCCAAGCTCGCACGCGAGCTTATCGAACTGCCAACAGCGCCTAAGTTGATTGCAACAACTGGTTATCCAGCGGAATTAGAAGCGCGCGAGGGCGCTGATGGGGTTTTCGACGCAATCGTTGCGAAGCCATATAAGCTCCCGCAGATCGTCGACCTCGTTAAGAACGAGCTGGACGGCGTCGTGATGCCGCAGCTGGCGGCAGCAGATGCGACATGGCGCGAGCACGGTCTCGCCCGCGCTCCAGCGGCGCGTGTAGTGCCAACGCCAACGCAGGCACACACCGGGCTTCTGCAAACGCTGTTTGACATCTCGGGGCGGCGCGATCCCGATGTTGTGCTCCTGGTTGATGAACACTGCTGGGCGGAGGCGGTGAACCTACGGGCAAATTCAGACTTGTTTTTGTCCCCCTTCATCGATCTAACCAGCGATTTCTGCCAGATCGCAGACGGCAGCCTAGAGGGCCTGGATAGCAATAAGCTCGGCATCATCGCCAACACGATAAAACAATTCGCGGATCGGCGAGAACGACTTGCTCCTGCCTTCCAGCATGCAACCGCCGCCGAGGATAGACTGCTTGCCTATCTCTTTCTGTCGGGACAGTCATTGCAGCCCGCGCGTGCCGCGCAGTCTAAATCCTGCACGCGTTATGGTGGATTCTATTCCGCGCCCGAAGTGACCAATATTGCCGAAAAATTGGCGCGGCGAGGTCTACTCAAGACAGAATTCTTTGATCGCTACCACATCTGCCTGCGCTGCGAGTCCTCACGCCTCAATGTGCGTGAGGAATGTCCCTCTTGCCGCTCATCCCATCTGCGCGAGAACCAAATTATCCATCACTTTAGATGCGCCTACCAGGCGCCAGAAGACGAGTTCCG
The DNA here is from genome assembly GCA_030598645.1 of Hyphomicrobium sp. The sequence goes on from JAUVPN010000012.1 coordinate 14,985, forward strand.
CTCAGGCCACGAACTGGTCTGCCCCAAGTGCCGCCAGACTTTGCGCCACTACGGTAGCGACTACGATAAACCGGGACATATATTCGTTTGCGCCGAGTGTGATCATGCCGGCTCGGAGGCTGCCGTTGGGTTTGTCTGCTTCGATTGCGGAACCCATACCGACGGCGAAGCGATGCCCCGCCGCGACGTCCATAGCTATCAGCTGACGGATGCGGCCATCCAGCTGGTGACGGCGCCGATGAATGTGGTCCGATTGCCGACTTCACAATGGGGCGAGCTGCCTGACAAGCTCAACGACGATCTCTTCAAGGTCGTCAATGGTAATGGTGCCCAAGACGAGCCGATGGCTGTTGCTGAAATCAGTTATGGCGCAGGTGGTAGGATCATAGTTGGTCGAGGCCGGAGCGCGTTCGAGAAGCTACGCAAGAAATTTTTGGACAACTTGTCTGGCGCCCTGCCCGGCACGGTAAAGATCTATAAAGACGGCGATCGCGATTTTCTCCTCGCGACTTGCGACCCCGGAGAGGTCGATAAAGACTTGATCAGGTATTGCCAAGACACGTTCGCGGAAGACCTCGAACCTCAAATTCGCGAGCTCGATCCCCCTCATGAGGCGCGATCGGCATGAGCGATTTCTACCAGGGGATTGGCTTCCTTCTAGCGCAGAGCGAGATCAGCCTGTTCTTGATTTTCTGGTACACATTGATTTTTGAAGTGCCCCGCTACGCCTGCACTTTCGCCGCCCTTGCTCTTGCCGAGATTTTCCCGCAGCGAGAGCCAACGTATGGGCGTGGCTCAGCCATCGACGGATCGCAGATCAGCGTCACCATCGTCGGCCACAATGAGGCCGATTCAATTGAGCGCTGCGTGCGCTCGCTGCGCGAGCAATCGATCGAAGGCATCGAAATCATCATTGTCTCCGACGGCTCGACAGACGACATGGCATCCCGAGCCGCACAACTGGTGCACAAGGGGCTCGCAGATCGCGCATTGTCGACCGAACTGCGAGGGGGAAAATCCGCCGGAATGAACCTCGGGATCGCCAACTCCACTGGCCGCATCATCATCAATGTGGACTGCGATTGTTCCTTCGACCGGTTTGCGATTGAGCGGATAGTCGCGCCATTCGCAGACCCCGAAATCGGTGCCGTCTCCGGTGACATCGTAGTGCGCAACCAAAGGCAGAGCCTTGTCGCCCGTTTTCAAGCGATCGAATATGTCCTTTCAATAACGGTTGGCAAGCGCATGAGCGATGCGCTCGGCATCGTTAGCTGTGTCTCCGGCGCATTTAGCGCCTTCCGCCGTGAGAGTTTAGACCAGGTCAAAGGTTGGGATGTCGGCGGCGGGGAAGATCTCGATCTTTGCATGCGTCTCCGCGCTGTCGGCTGGCGTATCGCCTTCGTTCACGACGCTATTTGCTACACCGACGTTCCCGCAACTCTCTGGGCGTTCATTCGCCAACGGCTCCGGTGGGAGCGCGACTCTGTCCGCTTGCGCTACCGCAAGCACCGCCCACTCATGGGGCCGTTCTCGGAGAAGTTCCAAGGACTCGAGACGCTCCATCAGCTCGAGTTTCTCCTCTTCAACGTTCTAGCCGCAGTGATCTTCCCGATCTACATCGTATGGCTGTTCCTCCAGTATGGCGACTTCGCCATCGTTATTCTTCTGGCAATGCAAACTGCCTTGTTCGGACTCGACATAGTGATGTTGCTGTTAGCGGCGATCGTCACCAAGCGCGATGTCTTTTTTAGCAACGTGATGTACCTGCCGGGCTTCGCTGTCTTCAACGGTTACCTGATGCGCTTCGTTCGCGTTTGGGCCTATGCCGAAGAATGGATGCTTTACGCATCGGTCAATGACAACTACGTGCCTCGAAAGGTGCGTGTCCAGAAGCGATGGTAAGCGCATGAAGCGTCTGAGATCGAGACCGCGCGTCGATACGCTCCAGAAACAGCATCGCTGGGATCCGGGGCGCTGGGGGCGTCGCATCTATCTCGTTATGATCGCGATCATTACGCTCCTGATCCTCGACTCCGGCTTCGGGGACGCCGTGCTTCTGCGCGCTGATGGGATGGTCATCAGCGACCGCTACGCTGTCGGGGCGACGTACCCTGCCAAGGTTTCCGCCGTCTACGTCAAGGAGGGTGAACGCATCGCCCCTGGCCAGGTTCTCGCCAAGCTCGAATCGGCGGCAATCCTAAAAGACATTGCGGAGCTGTCCCTACAGTACGCCGACATCGCCGCGCGCAATGCGCAGCTTAAGATCCGCGCTGGTACGACGCACGACCTCATGCCACTCGCCAAGAAGCACGCTTACCAAACCGCCCGCGCAACAGCAAAATACGAGAAAATGCCGGATCTAATCCCCACCATCCGCAAGGACCAGGCATTAGGATCTGAATACGCAACGGCGGCGCGGCTTGCTCAGCTGAAGAGCGAATCAAGAGTTATCACACGGCAGCTCCCACTGCTAGACGAGGCACACAAGCGCGCCAAAAAAGCACTGGCACAGCTAGAGGTGTTCTACGAAGGCGGCAACATCAAAGCGCCCGTTGGCGGTATAGTCGGCCCGAAAGTCCCCGCGCCAGGCGCCGTCGTCAAGTTTGGCGATACACTTTTCGATGTCTATGGCTCTGATTCAGAGGTACTGGCCTATCTACCGAACATGTACTTTTTCCGACTTCATGAGGGAGAGAAGGTGAAAGTCAGGGGCGGCACAACGAGCACCATCGGAACGGTCGAGGCGGTTCTCCCGGTCGCCGACGCGCTCCCTCCGGAGTTTCAGAATACGTTCCGTCCACGCGATCGCAGTCAGCTCGTGCGCATCAAGCTGCCCAACGGCAACGGCTTTGCCGTATCACAGAAGATCGTGGTCAGCGGATGTGCGGTCGGGTGGTGTTGGGCCTCCGAGGGAGCGGGCATCTCTTCGATCCCCAATCGTCTCGCCGAAAAATCGAAGAAGATCCTGGTCAGCGGATGTGTCGCCGGTTGGTGTTGGGGCTCCGAGGAAGGCAGCCTCTCGTCAATGCCCACTCGTCTGATGCAAATATCTCGGAAGATTGCGATCGGCCAATGTGCGGTTGGATGGTGTAGAGCTTCCGATAACGCGCCTCAGCCCTCGATCGCACGTCGTATCTTGAAAATGGCGCAACAGATCGTGACCACAGGATGTGTGGCCGGCTGGTGTTGGGAGTCTAAGGACGCCGGCCCCTCTTCCCTCCCTAGTCGTCTTTTAGGGATATCTCAAAAGATCGCGATCAGCCGATGCGCACTCGGCTGGTGTCCCGATTCCGACGAAGCGGCGTTCTCATCGACCACCAATCAGCCTTTGGAGATATCGCACAGGGTAGCCAAAAAATGTTTGGCCGGCTGGTGTTGGTACTCCAACGGCGGGGGCCCAGCATCAATGCCCAGCCGTCTCTTGGCAATCTCTGGCGTCTTAAGAGCCACGATGGCACCGCATGGGTGTGGGAGCGGACAATTGCGCGCGACCCGCAGATTCTTTCCTCTAGCTATCGTCGGTCTTATCGTCCCTCGGGCCGGAACGCACCTGGCGGGATGTGGCCTTCCTCCGCGTAAGCATGCTGCAGCGCGTCCAGTTGCGCCCACAGAAC
>JAUVPN010000117.1 GCA_030598645.1 Hyphomicrobium sp.
CTCATTGCAATTCGTGCACGTGAGATGCCTCGCGATTGAAAGCAGAGGCGTGTGCATATCGAGATGATGTTGCTCGGCAAAGTCTCGCGGCTTCGGCGTCAAACTGTGACCGCATGAATTGCAGCGCAACCAGAGGCGATTGCCCAAGCTTTCAACGTGGGCGAGATGAACCTCGCGCCACTCGTCATTCTTCGGTTCGTTGTGCCACATTAGAGCAGCGCAATCAGTAGGGTCAGCGGTGTGAGAATGTCCCACCAGAAAATTGGACCTGCGTTGTTGATAGCAAAGTTGTTCCTGCCGAGCATATCGCGGATATGCACAATCGCGGCACCCCATAGAAAACATGCTGCGACGAAGAAAATGACCCAGGCGGCTGCAGCGCCGAGGATGGAGGCGGCGATAGCTCCCACGCCAATACCAAGATTGGCGCTACCAATTTCATGCTGAAATGGGCTGGCTGGCCAACCGATCGACTCGGCCACCTGTTTTGCAACGAAGAGATGCCCTAATGCTGCCCAAAGGCTTTGCACGGCGAGTGAGAGAACGAGCATCCATTGGGCGAGAGGGCTCAGTTCGCCACTGGCAAACGGCAACTCAATACCCAGTAAGCCGAGCACCAATGCTCCCACATAAAGAGCAGCTGGAAGTAACGCGATTACCTTGTGCATTCTGCGTTTACGATTTCGTCTGCCAAGCGTCATTCTCTGGTTCGCTGCACCACATGGAATCGAGAATACCCCTTGCGCCATTAACATCGACAAGGCGTGACTGTCTTTTCCTGTGCATTGCCACGCCTTGAGCAGATAGCAGCACTAAAGGGCGGTCTGCTGCTGCGCCTCCTCCGCGCCGGCAGCGCCTTCCAGACTGGCCCGGATGGCTAGCTCTCTCGCTGTCCGGGCCTTTTGGCGAGCATTACTGCCATGGGGATGGACGGGGCCGTGGACATCATCAGTCGAAAAGAAGCATTCGCGCGCGGCTTGAAATGGTCCCGCACTGGAGAGCACTGCGAGCGCGGGCATCTTCCTGCGGACCTGTGGTAGGGCGTTGGTCAGAAACTCGTCGTGCCATGCCCCGCTGTAGCACTCGCTCGTTATCGAAAGGGGTTTAGGGGAAAGAAGCATTTTCTACCTCCAACCCCAATATGTAAATTTGCGCCCGTTACAACAAATGCGACACTAGCCAACCAACAATGTGTTTAGTGCAGCTCTCCGTATCCGGTACTCGAACACAGTTCCTACCATGCGCCAGCGTTAGAATACTTGGTTCCCAATTGATTTCGATAGAAAGCCAGACTCGGAACCCTAATTCTGCAAGCCAAATGTGCTCTTTGTAAACACGTGAGAAATACTGTTCTTCATGAGACCAGAGTTTCTCGGTGCTTCGGTGCTCGCGAGAATAGAAGGGACAATCGTTGCTCCCAAGCCGGCGCACGTCTTATGGTTCTTGCCTGGCACATTTCAGTCGTGGCACATTTCAGCGGCGATAGGTCCAACAAGTGGCCGCAAGGGACCGAAAAATGGCACAGGTAGAACAATGGCCCGCGGTAAACGGGTTAACGGTCGATGACCTCGTCGACGTCATGGCGGCTGGCATGCGGGATTTCCGCGCCGCGCCGCAATACGGCCTCGTCCTCGGCGCGTTTTTTGCGGTAGCGGGCTGGTTCCTTATCGCGGTGCTGAGGTCTTTCGGTTTGCCCCATCTCGTCTATCCGCTGGCATTGGGCTTTGCGCTGATTGCGCCATTCGCTGCCGTTGGCTTTTATGTCGTCAGTGATCGCTTGGAGACGGGTAAGCCGCTTTCATGGGGCATCATGTTCAGCGAAATCAGAGATGCTGCGCGCCGCGACTTCGGCTATATGGCATTTTTTACTGGATTTGCCCTTCTTCTGTGGCTTTACATCGCGGCCTTCCTGTTCGCCGGCTTCATCGGCTTCGAAGGGTTCGGCCCTGACCTTCTCAAGACGCTCTTCACTACGCCGGCTGGCCTTGTTTTCCTGCTGCTCGGTAACGTCATCGGCGCAATGATCGCGTTTTTCGTTTTTTCGATCTCGGTTGTTTCGTTCCCGATGCTCTATGAGCACGACATAGATTTTGTGACAGCAATCGTGACAAGCATCCGACTTGTCACCGAGAATCCGGCCACCATGATCATCTGGTTTGCAGTGATCGGCCTTCTGATGGGCATCTCTCTGCTAACAGGACTGTTAGGGCTAGTCTTCGTTCTACCATTCCTCGGCTATGCAACTTGGCATCTCTACCGGCGTGCCATTGAGCCGCCGGTGGCCGGCGGAGCGGTTGCTGCATAGCGGCGCGTTTGTACGAATAGGACCCGACTTATAGCAGCTTAAGATCTTACACCATCATCCTCACCGTCGATTCCAGACGAGGGCGTGTCGGCTTTGGGTCACAAGGAGACATTTGAACTTGCGCCTGAAATGGCTGCTTTGCTCCCCACAGCCAGCATCCCGCGGGGCCGAGCCAACGCGCAGAATTATTGAGCGCATTATCGCACTAAGTCGTTTTGCCGCGCTTGTGCTGGGGTCATCTGAGCATGCAACGGGTGTATTATCCGAGTCGCGGGGAGGAAATGCCCCGCTCAGTAAAACCCCTGAAATGGCCACTCACACTGGCGCCGCTAGTTGCGGCGCCTTTGTGCTCTGACGATTGGGTGTGTCAGTGCATCGAGCGCGCAAAAATGCTTTTGTTGAAAGGGGGACCATGACGACACTGACAAAAGCGATTGAGAGGTTGCGGCAGCGTTGAAGAAGCGTCGTGATAAGGCTCCGCCCGTGGTTCGTTGCAAAGTGGGGCGTTACGGCGATGTCGTGGAACTCGGACCAGACCATTCAGACATTGGCACGGGTCATATTTTCCTCATGCAGGCATTTGGCACGGCCAATGAGGACTTCTCACATGGCCTCCTGAGCCAGCTCGCAAATGTAGTGGGTAGAGGTCAAACGGTAAACGCTTCGGATCTCAATCGGGTCGCTGCTGTTGGCTTCTCAATTACTAGAGGAGAGAATGGGTGCACCGCACACTGTTGGCCGGAGCCGTCTGGGATTGAGATGAAGGATGCGCTTTTGTTTTGATGCGGGTGGCGAAAATAGAAGCCTTAGGGTAGAATGATCTGAGCCTCACGAGCACAAGGGAGTATGCGCAATGCCTGGCCCGTATCGCGTCCTAGTAACCAACACATCGCAATCTAGTTGGAAGTATCAGGTATTCGATTTCAACGGAAAGCTGGGAGCGAACGGCACCGCACAGACCGAAGAAGAGGCGAAGACGCTAGGCGAAAAGAAAAAAGCCGGGCTCGAACTCAGCGATTGAGGGAGTAGGCCAAACCAAAAGGCCAAGCGACCGATAGAGGAAGACGCCGCTGTGCTTAATCGCGCGGCGCCCCAAGTGCATTCATCTTTACTACCTCGACATGTAGGCGCGTTCATTAGTCGAAAGCTTATTGTAGGTAGAAATATGTGAATGTGTCCCCGTCTCTTCACGTAGCAATCGATATCAATACGTTAGATTGATAAGTGACGGATGGGGTGTCCGTCGCACTAAACTCCTAACGTGCCGATTTCTAATTAAGAAATTTCGAGCGCTAAATCTTCTCCCAATATTTCTCCCACTACCAGTGCCTTGTAAACGGCGTGCGCATGGTTCGCATAAGCTGGCCACACAGCGCATCTAAAGCTTCGGATCTACATGCAACTTGTCTTGGCTGGTCGCGATACAGCTCACATTCAGGTGCGCGCACTATGATCACGAACGCTGCACGGAAGGCGAGCTTGGCGGGCTGCTCCCTCAAAGACGTGCGGCAGCGTGCGGGCCATACTCGTGCAGAAACCACGGCTCTCTACATCGAGCACAATCCAGACGGCCAGAAGAAGCCGATTGGCCTGATTTAACAACCTTTGGCTGCACTGGCGTTTTGCTGGTGCAGCCTCTTTTCTAGCGATAGAGAGGCGAAGAGCGCAGGCAGGTTTGAGATAGCCAGCGAGCCAAATGACTAGGAGCAGGACGATGATTGAGACTCTATCAGTTACGCAGATCCTTGCGGTGTTTATCGGCGTCTATATGGTGGCTGCGGGAATCGGGTTGGTTACGGATCGGGATGCTTACGCCACGTTGATCGATGACATGCGCGAGAATACAGCGCTTGGTTACGTAACAGGCGCGTTCGTTTTCTTTCTCGGAGCAGCGATGGTTGCGGTTCACAATTTGTGGACCAGCCCGCTCGCGGTCGTGGTTTCGTTATTTAGTTGGGGCGCACTCATTGAGGGCATCCTAATGTTGGCGGTCCGGCGCCAGTTTCTGGGCTTAGTGAATGTTGTCCCGTTCACTGGCGCGACAACACTGCCCTTTGGTATAGCCGCCATCGTGCTTGGTCTTGTGCTCCTTTATGCCGGCTTGGCCTGACGGCGACGCCTTAGTCCCATAACCCCTCAAACCGTCTTCCGGCAGCACGTGTATAGCGAGTCGTATGCTTGGGATCGCGCTGCCCGAGAGAATCTTGCGTCGTTCTGGAGTCCAGCGACTTTAGTCTGCCACCACGCTCGCGGGGGGATGGCAATCTTCCGCAAGGGCAGGGGGAGCGGAAGGGTGGCGGATATCGGGATCGGTATGGATCGCTTTTCGTCAAGATAGAGGTGCCAAACAGTACGGCCAACCCGGCAAATTGCACACGCATGCCATGACTAAGCCACTATTGCCCCCAGATCTAGCGTACTGGGTTTGCATGCGTAGACGTAAGAGAACGGGGGGTCATTATGATCCAATTGCTCATGATCGTTTGTGCCGCGGCGTCACCCTACCACTGTAAAGAAGAAGCGATGGTGTTTGCCGAACCTGGTTTGACTGCGTACATGTGCGTACTCAAAGGTCAACTAGAGATCGCGAAATGGAGCGAACAGCATCCAGGCTGGATGGTGCGGCGTTACTCATGCACGCGTGCAGGACAGTTTGCGAAGATTTAGCTTGCTCTTACTGCTAGTCGCGAACGCTTCGACAGCTACTCATGCAAACGTCCGCTAAGTGCCAAAAGCGGACATTCGGAGGACGGAGCGGTGTGTGTTGGCTATGTGCCAGACAGCAGCCGCATGCGGTCGTCGCCCAAATGCTATTCGAGTCCTACCCGTGTAAGAAGTAAGGGAGACCGCCATGAACGAAGGAGAACTGTTCTTGTGGTTGGCGTTCGCTGTTCTAGCCGGGTTCGTATGGTGGCTTGTCGGTACCCTCACAAAGGCTGGGAAAGAGACAGTGAAGTTCCTGAACGAACTTGATGCGCAGATTAAAGACTTAGACAAGCGCGTGGGCTCGTTGGAGAAGCTGAATAAGGTCAAGACTTAGATCAGTTTCTCAGACCTCACCCCTTCATCTCAATCCCATAGGGCTCTGGCCAGCAGTTCGCTTTGCGTTCGTTGCAATGCGTGCACTTGAGCCGCTTCGCAATCGAGAGCAGTGGCGTTTTCATACAGGTTGATACGGTTTCATTCCGATGCGTTGGGCGCCAGTTTTGGTCAGCCTGGGATCACCCCTTGAATTTCGCGACCTCACCTGTGCAGTGCACCTCTCCCTCCTTCAGCTTCAACCTGTTCAGAAGCTGCCTTCCCGCGTTTCTAGGATCAGGAGCGTCGTCCGCTAGGTCAGGATGTTCGCGCCTAAGGTATTCACGTGCCGCATTCGCATCGGTGGCGGCTACATAGTAGTGATAGGGCTGCCAGATAAACTCCCAGACTGTCAGCATGCCTGCCTCGATGCTCATCAAATATTGGAAACTATATTAGGCGCTGCACTGCCCATTATCTATCTCAATCCCATAGGGCTCTGGCCAACAGTGGTTGAAGCTTGGCCAATCTCGTGCCACGCTTCCGAAACCACACGGGAGACAAGGTAATTTGATCCACCATGAACTTCTTCGTGACCAGCAAGTTCTTGTCGTCACGCCCGAGGGGTCTTTGGAGAAGGCTGACTTCGAAAAGTTGGCGCCCATCGTGGACAGCATCATTGCTGAGCATGGCAAACTGAATGGGTTAATGATCTACGCCGAGTCGTTTCCAGGTTGGAGCGACTTTGCGGCGATGTTGGCTCATCTTAGGTTTGTAAAGAATCATCTGCCGCATATCGCGAAGGTTGCCGCAGTGACGGATAGCGCCTTCCTCTCCATCCTGCCACTGGTGGTAGAGCATTTTGTCCATGCCGACGTAAGACATTTTGATTATGACAAGAAGCAAGAAGCACTGGCGTGGCTTGTTGACTCCGAATGAATTGAGCAGCTTTCACCCAAGCAGACCATTCGACTTGATCCAGCCTCGAAGCTAACCGGTGTTTTTCTCCGTTTCGAGACCGCGCCGCTTACCCTCACTTGACCCGCATCAAGGCCGCTGACGTCTTGGTCTGCCAATGTTGATCCCGAGCCGACCAACACGAGCGGGCTCTCCGCCACATATGAAGGCACGGTTTCAAAGAGGGTTTGCATGTTGAGCAATCCGCACCAATTAACCTCCGCCTTGAAACATGCAGTAGATGCGATCTTTTGCTCAAGGCTCGCGCCCTTGCTCAGCGTTGCGCTGATTATCGCAGCAGCGAACCCTTCGGTAGCGCAGGAGGGGCCCGACGAGGCGGCCCTCAGCGAAGGCAAGAGTGATTTCGAGTGGCATTGTACTAACTGCCATGGCCCGAAGGGCAAGGGTGATGGCCCCATGGCAAAATTGTTGATTGAGCGGCCCGCCGACCTGACTGCCATCGCCAAGGCAAATGGCGGCACGTTCCCGTTTTGGCGAGTCTATCGCATCATCCTGGGCAGGCAAGCGGTGCCCGGACACGAGTCGTTTATGATGCCGGAGTTTTGGAAGCGCTTCAGCAGGGACCAGAAGGATTGGGACTACCCTCTACCGCCTCATGTCCGTGTGCTTCTGCTCACACACTACGTCGAAAATTTGCAGAAGAAGTAGGTGGCAGCAACGCACAATTAACAATTTTGTCAGGGGGCAACTTGATCTCATTGGTAGTCAGATGTCCTCATTGACGCGAGCTTGGCGCAGCCTTACCGACAAGCATCAAATAATACTCGAAAAACCCTTGTCGGCTGCCGAACTGGGCGACGCCATGCAGCAGGTGTCGATTCCTAATTTCGGCTTCTATTTTATGCTTGGCCTAGCTAGCGTCATCGCCACGTTAGGGCTGCTCTCGAACAGCGCTCCAACCATAATCGGAGCCATGATCATCGCGCCCCTGATGGGACCAATCATCAGCCTGTCATTCGGGATGACCACGACGGACTGGCCGTTGATCGGCCGCTCGGCCGTAATGGTCTTCACGGGCGTGTTCATGGTCGTCGTGCTCGCCTATGTCGCCACGTTGACGCTCGGTTTGCGCATCGTTTGATCCGAAATTCTGAGCCGGTCCTTTCCCACTCTCCTGGACCTGGGCGTCGCAATGGCATCGGGAGCGGCCGCGGCCTTCGCCTACACGCGGCGTAGTATCATGAGCTCTATCGCCGGCGTCGCCATTGCCGTCGCCCTGGTTCCGCCACTGGCTGTGACCGGCATCGGTCTCGCCCAGGGCGTAGCGGCGAGCGCGGACGTCGGTACGTCGCTGGCACAGCTCGGACTAGAGGAGGGCGGCAAGGAATACGCAGCGGGGCGTTCCTGCTGTTCCTTGCAAACCTAGCCGGTATCGTCGTTCTGGCCGGCGCCGTGTTTATGGTCCACGGCTATGGGTCCTGGCGAAAGCCGGCCTTGCCACTCGTTGTCCTGGTGGCGATTTCCCTGACACTGGTTCATCCACTGGGCGTCTCGCTGCAACGCATGTATGTGAGGAGCCAGATGCTTAGCGTTTTTGCCGCGTTGACCCATAAGTATCCGAACCTGTTCGCCGCAAGAGGCCGGCTCGACAAGATCTTTGTCGATGTTCGCGGCGAGGTCGTCAATGTCACGGTCTATGGGACGGCCTCGCGTGACGTGATGCCCGATATGCAGAAGCGCTTCGACCTAATTCGGGAGCATCTCCAACGGTCGCTGACGCGTCCGGTTGTCCTCCACGCCGAC
>JAUVPN010000176.1 GCA_030598645.1 Hyphomicrobium sp.
GTGGGACGCTGCTGTGGGCCGCGCGCAAGGCGATCTTGAGAAAGCGCAAATCAAAGCCCGCTGGTTATGCGACGTCGTCACTCACGCTGTGGCCGATACGTGGTCTGGTCGCCAATCGCATGCGCCAAGAAACAAGGAAGAAGGTGCGCGAGGATCACTATCCTGCACCCTTCCGGCTGATTGATCTGTTCGAACGACATGGCGGAAACGAAGAGGCTATGAAGGCGGCTGAGACGCGCGCCTTTGCCCCACTCATGGTGTCCGATCAATCACGCAACCTGCGCCGTGTATTTCGGCTCTCTGAACTCCTGAAGGGCCAGGCGCCAAAGGGGTTCGGCTGGCGCCCGCAGCGCGTCCATGTGGTTGGTGCAGGCACTATGGGGGCCGACATTGCCGGCTGGTGCGTCGTTTCTGGCATGGAGGTGACGTTACAAGATATTTCGCCAGAACAGATCGAGAAGGGTGTTGCCGCCCAGGGCAAGCTGTTTGCACGTAAGTTCAAGACCAAGCCACTTCGCGACGCGGGCAAGGCGCGGCTTATTTCTGACCCTGATGGCGACGGACTTGATCGAGCCGATGTCGTGATCGAAGCGATCGTGGAGAACCTCGAGATAAAGCAGAAGGTGCTTAGCGAAATTGAGGGCAAGATCAAGCCGAATGCTCTTTTGGCGACCAACACGTCGTCGTTACAGATCGAGGACATCGCCCAAGGCTTGCCCGACTCTGGGCGACTCATTGGTTTGCACTTCTTCAATCCTGTCGCTCTGATGCCCTTGGTGGAGGTGGTGCGCGGCGCCGCTAGCCGCGAGGATGAGATCAAACGCGGCGCCACCTTCGTTACAGCGATCAATAAATTCCCACTCATCACAAAGAGCGTGCCGGGCTTCTTGGTCAATCGGGTGCTTACGCCCTACATGTTCGGCGCCATGCACCGGTTGGAGAAGGGTGAAGATAAGGAGCGTATTGATGAGGCTGCACGCTCATTTGGCATGCCCATGGGCCCAATTGAACTTGCCGATTCTGTTGGCCTGGATGTGTGTGCCCACGTTGCTGATATCCTCGGCTACCCCTCCAAGGGCTCAAAGCTTGAACGGCTCGTCGCCGAAGGCAAGCTCGGAAAGAAAACGGGCGAGGGGTTCTACGTGTGGAAGAAGGGCAAGATCGAAAAATCAGACCAATCGTTCAACAAGGCCGATATGGAGCGGCTTGGACGTGAGCTGGTCGACCCCATGATAGTTGAGGCGCAAAAGAGCCTTGATGAGAAGGTCGTCGAGACTGCCGATTTGGTAGATGCGGGTCTGGTCTTCGGTACAGGTTTCGCACCTTTCCGGGGTGGGCCATTGCACTACAGGGCAAGCGAGACCGGCGCCAAGACGACCCGCGCTGCGGCTGAATAGTAAACTTACGCGACCGACGGTCGCCCTAGTATTTGGGAGTTTTAGTTCATGCAGCGACTAATGAGGCGGGTGGCGGTAATCGGCGGGGTGCGTATCCCCTTCTGCCGCTCTAATACCTTCTATGCGGATCTATCGAACCTCGAAATGATGACCGGTGCACTCGATTCACTCGTTGCCCGCTATAAGCTCAAAGGCCAGCATGTCGATGAAGTCGTCGGTGGGGCCGTCGTTACGCACTCTAAGGACTTCAATTTGACGCGCGAGGCGGTGCTCGGCACGGCACTTGCGCCCTCAACGCCCGGTATCACCATGATGCAGGCGTGCGGGACGAGCTTGCAGGGCGGCCTTGGCTCCGCGGCCAAAATTGCGACCGGGGAGATTGAGAGTGCAATCGCTGTCGGTTCAGACACAACATCAGACGCACCTATCGTGATTTCCAAGAAGCTCGCAGGGCGCTTGACGAAGGTCGTTCAGCAGAAATCGATGCTCGACAAAATCAAGATTTTTAAAGGATTTTCGCCGGGAGAACTCGCGCCAAAACCACCCTCGGTCGCAGAGCCGCGCACGGGGCTGACTATGGGCGAACATTGTGAACTGATGGCCCAGGTGTGGGATATATCGCGCGCGGACCAGGATGAATTTGCATTGGAGAGCCACAAGAAGGCAACAGAGGCCTATCGTTCGGGTTACATGGACGATCTGGTGACGCCGTTCTCTGGCGTGTTCCGTGACAACAACATTCGCAAAGACGCGACATTGGAGAAACTAGCCACGTTGAAGACGGCTTTTGAGAAATCGGAACGAGGAACGTTGACGGCTGCCAACTCAACGCCACTGACTGATGGTGCAGCAGCCGTCCTGCTTGCATCCGAAGAGTGGGCCGAAAAACATGGGCTTCCAGTGCAGGCGTACCTGAGGTACTCGCAAGCGGCGGCTAATGATTTCGTCGGTGGCGATGGCCTGTTAATGGCGCCGACCATAGCCGTCTCCAACATGCTTGACCGCGCGGGCCTGAAGCTTCAGGACTTCGATTTCTACGAGATCCACGAGGCCTTTGCCGCTCAGGTGCTGGCCACCCTTAAAGCTTGGGAAGATCCAGAGTATTGCAAATCCAATCTCGGCAAGCCTGAGCCCCTGGGGACCATCGACCGCTCCAAGCTTAACGTAAAGGGCTCTTCGATCGCCTTCGGGCATCCTTTTGCTGCGACAGGCGCGCGCATTATGGCCAACCTTGCCAAGCTCTTAGGTGAGCAGGGGGGGCGCGGGCTCATCTCCATTTGTACTGCTGGCGGCATGGGTGTAGCCGCTATCATGGAGAGCAAGGAAGCTGCCGAATCCCATCAGGCGGCTTGATCTCTTGTGCCCTCGATGTCCAGACCCAGTGGGTCCGACACAAACTGATACGGGCGGGTGGCGTTAATGAGCACGAAAAAAGAAGCACGCCAATTGGAGGCGGCCAAGGGGCTTGTCCGTGAACTAGCGGCCAAGCTCGACCTCAACGCTTCGCTGCGGCTGTGGGACGGCTCAGTGACACCTCTTGGCGACAACGTGACCGGACCGTTTACGTTGAGCATATCCGGTCCTGGCGTCATTGGTTCACTGCTGCGCCGCCCGACACTCGAAAATTTCATCCACCACTACGTCGACAAGGGTATCGATTTCTCCGGCGGCACCATTATTGATTTGGGCTCGCAGCTCAATCGTGGCGGTCGTTCTGTGAAACTCAAGGGCCGCGAAGCTTTCAATCTGGCTGCGAAGCTTTCACCCTTTCTACTTGCGCGGGGCGATGGCGCACATAAGGACCAGGGCTTCGAGGGCGAAATCACAGGCCAGAGGCGCAAAACTTCGGACAACAAGGATTTCATTCAGTTCCATTATGATCTTTCCAATGAGTTCTATGCGCTCTTTCTGGACCCCGAAATGGTCTACTCCTGCGCCTACTTCAGGGACTGGCAGAACGACATTGCGCTGGCACAAGAGGACAAGTTGGAAATCATATGCCGTAAGCTGCGCTTGAAGCCTGGCGATCGAATGCTTGATATCGGTTGCGGCTGGGGCGGGCTTATCTGTCATGCGGCAAAAGCCTACAATGTAACTGCGCATGGCATCACGCTCTCGCAAGCCCAGCTCGATTACGCGCGAGAGAAGGTGAAGCGACAAGGGCTTGAAGATCGGGTGACAATCGAACTGAAGGATTATTCCGCTATGAGCGGCAGCTTCGATAAGATTGCTTCGATTGGCATGTACGAGCACATTGGCCTTAAGAACATCCCAACGTACATGCAAAAGATGCGCTCGCTTCTCTCAGAAGACGGGCTCTTTCTCAATCACGCTATTGCCCGGCGAGCGCCAAAGAAGGGCTGGCTAAAAAAACGGATGAGACCAGAGCAGCGAGCGATTGCCAAGTATATTTTCCCTGGGGGCGAGCTGGACGACATAGGCCGCTCAATTGTCGCCATGGAGCGCGCAGGCTTTGAGATCCAAGACGTTGAAGCGTGGCGCATGCATTATGCGCGCACAACTAAACTGTGGTGCGAGCGTCTTACAGCGGAGCACCAGCGTGCCATTTCTTATGTGGGCGAAGAAAAATATCGCATTTGGGTAGCCTATTTGGCCGGAGTATCGTTGGCTTTCTCGCGCGGCACGTTGCGTATCTTTCAAACGCTTGTCTCCAAGTCGGCGAAGGGATCGCCCCCGCTACCGCCAACCCGCGCCGACCTCTATCGTTAGCTCGCACGCTTACTTGCGCGACGCCTTATCGCGCGCAACTTCCTCAGCCTTGAGCTCCTTCTTGGAGAGTTTTCCAATAATGGTCTTTGGTAGCGTGTCGCGGAATTCAATGACCGACGGCATCTCGATCTTGGAGATCCTCTCCTTCAGATGCTCGAGAATATGTTCCTCTGCCGCCACCATCCCTTCCTTAAGCTTGATGAATGCCTTTGGCGCCTCACCTCGCCGAGCGTCCCGGATTCCAATAACGGTAACTTCCTCGACTGCAGCGTGCTCGTAGATCGCCTCCTCGATTCGGCGGGGATAGACGTTAAAGCCGGAACAGATGATGAGGTCCTTGATGCGGTCCTCGATAAAGAAAAAGCCATCCTGGTCCATGCGGGCCACATCCCCAGTGCGCAGAAAATCGCCAACGAATTGCTCTGCCGTTTCTTCTGGCCGCTTGTAGTAGCCCAGCATGACTTGTGGGCCCTTGATGCAGATCTCGCCCTTTTCGCCCTGTGGCATCTCTTTTGTGGGATCGGATAGGTCCCGAAGAGACAAGATTGTCCCGGGAAGGGGCAGCCCGATCGATCCGGGCTTCACTGGGCCTTTAAGAGGATTGCATGTGGCGACCGGGGAGGTCTCCGAAAGGCCGTAGCCTTCGACAACCGTGCAACCAGTTATGGATTCAAATTTCTGCTTGACCTCTACGGGCAAGGCCGCACCTCCTGAAAGACAAAATTTGAGCGAGGAAAGGTCGAAGCTATTGATCTTGGGGTGGTTCATGATCGCGTTGAAGAGCGTGGGCACACCCGGCATGACAGTCGGCTTCGTCTTGGTGATCAGGCGCAATGCCTCATCTAGAGAAAAGCGCGGCATGATTACGATTTCGGCCGCCTTTGCGATACCGAAGTTCATAACGACCGTCAGTGCGAACACGTGAAAAAAGGGCAGCAAACCTAGGACGCACTCCTCACCGTAAGCAAGCTCCGGCGCCCATGCCGCCACTTGCTGAACATTCACATAGACATTGGCGTGGGTCAGCATTGCGCCCTTGGGCGTCCCTGTAGTTCCACCGGTATATTGCAAAACGGCAACGTCTTTTAGTGGATCGACCGCAACAGGTTTGGGCTTAGCGTCACTTGCGAGTAGATCCGCTTCGAGGATTACGCGTTCGCTGACCGGTGATGTAAGCGGGCGAGCGATCTGCTTGGATTTGAAGAGTCTGAAAAGCACGGCTTTCGTGGGTGGAAGAAGTGCCGCGAACGAGCAAAATAAGGCACGCTGCAGTGTCCCAGACTGTAGTAGTGCGTCGATTTTATCGAACAATACCTTTAGATCAAAGGTCACCATGAGGTCCGTGTCACTGTCCTCGACCTGATCGGCAAGCTCTCTAACTGTATAGAGCGGGTTGTAATTGACTACGGTGCCACCCGCCTTTAGCACCGCGAAAAAGTAAATAATGAACGTCGGGGAGTTGGGCAGGAAGAGGCCAACCTTCGTGCCCTTTCCCACACCGAGCCGCTGCAGAACCGCTGTGGCGCGATCGACCTGTTCTCCAATCTCTGCATAGGTCAGCCTTTTGCCGAGGAAATTCGTACAATTGAGTTTGCCGAACTTTGCCACCGTGTCGTCGAGGAGCCTGTAAAGTGGTGCATTACTCAGTGGCATGTGCCAGTCGACCCCCGCTGGGTATTGACTGAGCCATGGCGGTGAAGGTTTGGTTTTTGCTGCCGGCGCATTGCCGGGCGCTTTGGTCATCATGTTAAAGGTGCTCGCAAGGCTCTCAATCTAGGCCAAGCGCCTTGGCTGTTTTGTGCCATTCTGGGAATAGGTTCCTGGCGTAACATGGTATTGAGATCTGCCATGATATTGGACATCCTAACAGGGACTAAGGCCATAGCGGTAGTTTTGAACTTCAGCAGCAGGCCGCGATCCCCCGGAAACCGCGCCCCTGAGCCCGCCGGAAGGCACTTCTGAGGGCGCCAA
>JAUVPN010000123.1 GCA_030598645.1 Hyphomicrobium sp.
TAATCTGAGGTTCTGATGCAGGTTAGATGCTTAATTACGGCAAGCGCATGATGATGATTCGCGGCAGCTTGGCGGCGGCCTTTCTTCTGGGGTTTAATTGCCAGATCACGGCCGGCGAGACGGCCACGAAAGCTGAATCGACTACAAAGATTGAATCTCGCCCCAGCGTCGTCGTTACTACAGTAAGGACCCGCGACGTTTCACGGCGTCAGATCTATGTAGGTCGCGTCCAAGCCATCAATACGGTTCAGCTTACAGCGCGAGTTGAGGGGTTCCTTGAGCAACGCGACTTTGCTGAAGGTAGCTACGTCAAGAAGGGGCAAACGCTGTTTGTCATTGAGCAGGCTGCCTATAAGGCTGCCGTCGAGCAGAGCGAGGCGGACGTAGAGGGAAATCAAGCCCAACAGAAAAATGACAAAATTGAATATGAGCGCAACAAGAAGCTTGCAGAAACCAATGACGTCACTCAGGCCACGCTCGACTCCTCAATCGCCACGCTTGATACCGCGAAAGCGAATGTGAAAAAGGCGAACGCCGCGCTCGCCACTTCGAAACTCAATCTTAGCTATACCGAGGTGCGCAGCCCCATCGACGGGCGCATTAGCGCTGCAAACGTCGACGTTGGTAATCTTGTGGGCCCTAGTACCGGAACGCTCGCCACTGTTGTGAGCATGGATCCCATCTACGTCACCTTCTATGTGGCCGAAAGAGATCTGATTGAAGCGCGCAAAGCAGGGTTCGTGAAGGGGACAAAGGTCGCGCTTACCCCGTATCTGCAACTCGCAGACGGAAGCACCTATGCCCACCCTGGCAAGCTCGATTATCTTGGCATCCAAGTTGAACAGACGACCGATACCATCGAGGTGCGTGCCGTCTTCCCCAATACTGAGCATGTTCTCATCCCTGGCCAGTTCGTGAATGTGACCGTGAAGACGGACAAGAAGAAGACGGCGCTCGTAGTGCCGCAAGTCGCGCTTCAACAGGATCAGAGCGGCTACTATGTTCTTGTGGTCGGCAAGAACGACAAGGTTCAGAAGCGGTCAGTAAAACTTGGACAGCAGGTGGATAGCGACTGGGTGGTCAGAGAAGGATTGACCAAGGGCGAGAGGGTCATTGTTGGCGGAATCCAAAAGGTCACGCCTGGTTTACTCGTCAACGCCGTCGATCAAAAGGCCTAAGATGTGCTGAGCGAATTTTTCATCGACAGACCCAAATTCGCATTCGTTATTTCGATCGTCATAACGGTCTTGGGCGCCCTTGGGATCTACTTCATTCCCGTTGCCGAATACCCAGACATCGCCCCGCCGCAGGTCGTCGTGGCCGCACAATATCCCGGTGCAAATGCGTCCGACATCGCCAAGACGGTCGCCGTGCCCATTGAGGAGCAAGTGAACGGTGTGGACGACATGCTCTACATGTCGTCCATAAGTTCAAACACTGGCCAATATCAGCTGACGGTTACGTTCAAGATCGGAACGGACCCTGATATTGCGGCGGTCAACGTGCAAAACCGGGTGCAGTTGGCCGAACCCCAACTGCCGCAACAAGTGACGCAGCAGGGCGTATCGACACGCAAGCAATCAAGCGGCCTGCTTTTGGTGGTCAATCTTATTTCGCCAAATGGCACGCATGATGAAATTTTTCTGAGTAACTATGCTGCAATCGAAATGCAGGACGCTCTTGCCCGTCTTCCCGGCGTCGGCAACGTGGCACAGTTTGGCCCGCTCACTTATAGCATGCGCGTATGGATCAACCCCAACAAGCTTGCTGCTCTCAATTTAACGACAGCTGACGTTTCGAATGCCATTCAGTCGCAGAGTCTTGAGGCAACGCCAGGCCGCATTGCGGCTCCCCCTCACGCTGGCATGAGTGACTTTCAGTTCACGCTCCAAGCCAAGGGGCGTTTGGATACGGTTGACGAGTTTGAAAATATTATCGTTGCGGCCAACCCCGATGGTTCGATGGTGCGGCTCAAGGATGTCGCCAGGATCGAGCTCGGTGCGCAATCATATGACGCGACCTCCGCGCTGAATAACAAGCCCGCAGCGACGATCGGCATCTACCAAATCTCTGGTGCCAATGCCCTGGAGGTTGCCGATCTTGTCTATGAAGAACTTGACAAACTCGCCAAGAACTTTCCGCCTGATCTTGAGTACACGCGTCTCTATGACATAACCAAGGCGGTACGGGCTTCTGTTGAGGAGATCATCCAAACGCTTGCGATGACGGGAGCCCTCGTAATCGCCGTTACATTCCTCTTTCTGACCAGCTGGCGCGCCACGCTGATCCCTTCGATCGCTATCCCCGTTGCACTCATCGGTACGATGGCTGTGCTTTATATGGTCGGTTTCTCGGCCAATATGATCACCCTGTTCGCGATCATTTTGGCTATCACGCTCGTTGTCGACGACTCAATAGTCATCATTGAAAACGTCGAGCGCATCATGCTCGAGGAAAACCTGGCGCCGCGCGAGGCGACGCTCAAGGCGATGAGTCAGGTTACCCGACCGATTATCGCCACTACGTTCGTGCTGTTGGCGGTATTCGTGCCCGTGTGCTTCTTTCCAGGCATAACCGGCGAGGTCTATCTTCAGTTTGCACTTACCATCACTGTCGCCTTTACGTTATCAGCGATCAATGCCCTGACTCTCGCACCTGTCTTGTGCGTGACGCTACTGAGTGCGCCGTCGAAGGAACCCAAGAGCGGTATTCTCAGCTGGTTTCCACGTTTGGTTGATAAGGTCCGTGATGGTTACGTAGCGATCGTACGCTTCATGCTTCAGCACGTCGTGGCTTCAATGATTGTGTTTGTCTTGTTTGTTGTCGGAACCGTTTATCTCGTTCAAAAAGTACCAACCTCATTCGTGCCGCTGGAGGACAAAGGCGTTCTTCTTGTCAACGTGCAGCTCCCCGATGGGGCGGCGTTGCACAGGACGCAGGAAATGAGTGCTGAAATGACGAGTATCCTTAAGAGTATGGACGGCATCCAAGACGTCATTTCGGTCAGCGGCTACAGCATTCTGGCTGGCGCTGGCTCGAACTATGCGCTCCTCATTCCCGTTCTTACGCCATGGAGCGAACGAACGAGCAGAAAGCTGCAGTGGTATAATATTCTGCAGCGCATTGATAAGAGGCTGGCGGAAGTACCGGGTGCGGAAGCGTTTGCTCTGCCGTTGCCACCCATCGACGGACTAGGGATCACGGGAGGCATCACGGCTCAGCTTCAGGACTATGACGACAAGGGCACCCAAGATCTAGCGACCGTGGCGCGCGCTTTGATTGTTGCTGCAAACGAGAACCCAGCCTTCAACCGTGTCTTCACAACGCTGTCCGCGAGTGCTCCACAGTACAAGCTTGAGATCGACCGCGATAAGGCCGAGTCGCTCGGGGTGCCGATTAATTCCATCTTCGGTGCGCTAGCCGCCAATCTCGGCTCCTACTACGTCAACAACTTCAACCTCTATAATAAGCTCTATTGGGTGATCATTTCTGCGGAGTCTGGATACCGGGACGCGCTGCCGGACATAGGCCGTATCCAGGTCAGGAATTCCAGCGGCGACATGGTCCCGCTCTCCGCCCTCGTTGACGTTAAGTCGGTATTGGGCCCGGAGGCCGTCAATCGCTACAATCTTTTCAACACGGCCCAGTTGCAAGGCATGTCGGCGACCGGCTACAGCTCCGGCCAAGCAATTGCTGCACTTGAGGAAATTGCCAAGAACGAGCTTCCCGATGGATACGGCGTGGAATGGACTGCCATGTCGTATCAAGAGGTGAAGTCGACGGGACTAATGGTCTACGTCTTCCTGCTGGCCTTTACCTTCGCCTATCTATTTCTCGTCGCACAATACGAAAGCTGGAGCCTGCCGATGTCGGTTATGACGTCGGCTACGTTTGCCGTTTTCGGAGCATTGTTGCCC
The DNA here is from genome assembly GCA_030598645.1 of Hyphomicrobium sp. The sequence continues at coordinate 3,918 of JAUVPN010000123.1, forward strand.
CTCTATTTCATCGCCCTCCTAAATAACAATCTCTATGCGCAAATTGGCATTGTCTTGCTCATCGGCTTGGCCGCAAAGAAGGCGATTATGCTGGTTGAGTTTTCGCGCGTCCGCCACGAAGAAGAAGGCGAATCGATTACGCAGGCCGCTCTCAGCTCTGCACGCACTCGCTTCCGTCCCGTCACCATGACCGGGCTTTGTTTCATAATTGGCGTTTTGCCCTTGGTGTTCGCCTCGGGCGCTGGTGCCTCGAGCCGCATTTCGATTGGTGTTGTCGTATTCTCAGGCATGATTCTTGATTCGACCCTCGGTCTGTTCTTCATCCCAGTTCTCTATTTCTTCTTCCAGACCTTGCGTGAAAAGTGGCACGCACGGCGTCAAGAGCCGGCCAAGGCAGCCGAATTCACCGAGATCCCCAAAACGTAATCCGTGCCGCTAATTCGTCTTTATGCGCTCGAACTTTTTCGTCCATGCAATTCGTGGCGCGCATCTCGATTCGGCGTCGAGGAGTTGGGGTACAATGTTGTACAATCGTAGGCGATCGGTGATTCTATTGTTTGGCTCATCCGCGACTGCCGCGCGCCTTTACGGTTCACGCATTCTGTAATTTCGCACAGGGCTCGCCGTGGCGGTCTGAGCTCAGGGGGGGGGCATACCAAGCATGTTTGCGGGGGCTGGGGATAGCATCCAGTATCTAAAATATATGCTGATGACGGTATTGCTCGTGGCACTGATATTGGTCACTAGCGGTGTGGTGCGTGCCGAATCGTTGGATAGCGCCCTGGTTTCAGCTTATTTCGGAAACCCGCAACTGCTGGCTCAGCGCGCCGCAACGCGTGCGACCGACGAAAACGTATCCCAAGCTAGGTCAGCACTTCTTCCGCAGATCTTCGGCAACGCCAACGCGGGATACAAGCAAACGGAATTCGGTATTGACGGTAGCGCCGTCAATAGGATCATACCTGGGTTGAATGTCCCTGACGCCACTATCGAGGGCGACGAACCTCCGCATGGGTATTCTGTGACGCTTCAGCAGCAAGTATTCAAGGGACTGCAGAATATCAATTCGATCCGCGGGGCAGAGGCAAGCGCATTGGCCTCGCGCGAGGATTTGAGAAACACCGAGCAGACGACACTGCTCGACGCGGTAACGGCATACATGGACGTCGTCCAGAACCAGGCGATCGTTCAACTCCGAGAGAATAACGTGACTGTCCTGACGAAGTATGAGGCCTCAAACCAACGCCAATTCAACGCCGGTGACCTGACTAGTACCGACCTGGCACAATCAAAGGCGAGCCGTGCCAGCGCCCTAGCCTCACTTGAAGCGGCTAAGGCACAATATCAATCGAGCTTGGCGAACTATGAGGAAGTTGTCGGGCATCCCGCAGACCACCTTTTCGTGCCGGCGTCGATCGATAGTTTTCTCCCAGAATCGCTGCAAGAGGCGCAGGAGATCGCGCAATTCGAAAATCCTACTATTGGGTCGGCCGTGTTCCAAGAGGCCGCAGCGACCACGTCAGTGCAGCAACAAAGAGGCCAGCTCCTGCCAGAAGTGAACGTGCAGCTCAAATATGAGGATCAGTACAATCCCGTTGAGGGGATCAATTTTGCGAGGGAGGCGTCGGCGACCGTCGGCGTGAAGGTTCCGTTCTATCAGGGCGGAAAAGTTGCCTCACAAGTGCGCCAGGCTAAGCAAATTGAAATCCAGCGGCGCGAGCAGGTCCGTCAAGCGCGCCAACAAACGCAAAGCTCGGTTGTCTCGGCGTGGGCCCAGGTCAATTCAATAAAAGCGCAGCTGACGGCAGATAAGTCCTCCGTCGAGTCCAACAAAGTGGCGCTTGCGGGCGTGCGCCGAGAGCAGAAGGCGGGTAGCCGGACGGTTCAAGACGTTCTTGATGCCGAGCAGGATTATTTAACGGCGCAGGTTCAACTTATCATTGATGAGCGGAATCTTATTGTTGCCAATTACACGCTACTGCAAGCTATTGGTCGGCTCACGGCGGCATACCTCAGGCTCCCGGTCGCAGTCTACGATGCAGGAGAAGTTGATCACTCGGAACGGCATCTGCTCTGGCATACGGAAATTAAGCCGGAGAGCCACTATTACGGATATGATCAGGGTTGGGCGCCGAAGTAGAACGCTGCCGTAGCATGCCGCTAGCTGACGTGGGGGCCACGCATCTCCATGAGGGCAGCTTCGATGCGCCGCCAAGTCTTGGCTTGGCCCTGGTCGCCGGTTTTTTCTAGCTCCCGCGCCTTCTGCGCTGCTTCCAGTATAGCCTTTTCCCCATGGGCGTCCCTCAGTTTGCGTGCATGCTCCTGGATTTCAATCGCTTGCATAACACTACCTCCTGCTGACCTTGTGAATAGTGTGCTGCGCAAATGCACAGTTTGCGCCAGTATCCATCAAGGTGGAAATACGCCTCATTGATCAAGTTGCGCTGCGCGCGTAATGCGCAGCCCGCATGGCGTGATCATGCACAAACCTGATCATAGCCGTGCTGGCGTTGGTTAGCTTTCCACATCCGCAAAGGGTGAGGCTCACTCATGTAAGCCGCGGCCAAACGCGAGCCACCGCGAGACCTAACGAGCCCGTTCCTTACTTCGATCTATGGTCTCAAGCGGGCGCAGAAATCCGAGCGTGCCGCACATTCTTCGTGAGTGTACGGAACTGCGAGCCGGGAATGTGGATCAGGCTGCGATGATCGCCACCCTCTACGTAGATGTCGGGCTGCTCATCAAGGCTATCGTCGACAAAGGCATCCACAGCATAAGGCTCGGCGAGCGGTGGCACGGCGCCAGTTTCGCAGTCGGGAAATAGTCCGCTGATCTCTTCTTCAGTGGCCATTTCGACGCGGCAGTGCAGCATCTTCTCAATCGTCTCTAACTGCACTTTCGAGTTGGCCGGCACGACAGCAAGAACAAAGCCACCTTCGCGCGTCAGCACCACGGCTTTGGCAACCCGCTCTGCCGGCACGTGGCTTTCCCGCGCCGTATCCTGGGCGCACTGCGTCCGCTTGTGCACCATCACATCGTAATCGACGTGCTTGTCGTCGAGGTATTCCCGCAACGTCAATGCAATACCCATGGTACTTCTCCAGCTTTTTTTCGGCCTAGCTCACGGCGTGCCGCATTATCGAGGCTCAAGGCGTCGAACATCGTCGGCTCATGGAATGGGCCGCCAGTCAGCGGGAGCCGTTGGCTCTCGTCACCGGCGGTCGATCGGCCAGGAGCCTCCGGCGGCGCAGTTTGCCGACCAGTCGCAAAGACGAGAGATTAGGACGGGTTAGGATAATCAGCAAGCGGGGCAAATAAGGCCACGACGACAAGTAGTTAAATATAGCTAGGAAGCCTTCGTCTTGTTAGCAATTGCAGCGATGACAAGGTGGGGAAGATCCTTACCGCCGCCGTACCGATCAATTGCGGCTTGTTGTATCGCTGCGATCCGCAGGTTATGGATCAGGTTTTCGTTATGATAGGGCGACGCGCGGCGAACGGGATATTCCCCCGGCTCGAAAATCACCTCCTCACCGCTCGAAGCAGATTAAACGTCTGGCCTGACTACTATTATCTCCGACCTACACGATAGAGCAAACTGGCCTAGTGGAATTCGGGGCACTGGGGCCAGTGCGAGTTTGCGCGAACCGAGCGAATTGTATGCGCCTATTGCCTAGCGTTCGGAAAAAATGGCCGCTCTCCGTTGATTTGGAATGAGGCGATCGCCTCCTGCCCTTCTTTTGAAACGAGCCAGTCGATGAAGGTTTGCCCTTCAGCCGCCCGTACGTTCGGATGTTTGGCCGGATTCACAAGAATGACA
>JAUVPN010000089.1 GCA_030598645.1 Hyphomicrobium sp.
AGTCGGGGCGGCCATAATTTTTCATTTGGCTCATTCAGCTCGCCGCACGGTTCTTTCGGTTGGCGATGAGGTTCTCAACCACGGAGGGATCGGCAAGCGTCGAGGTATCCCCTAAGTTCGAGAAATCGTCTTCCGCAATCTTGCGTAGAATGCGGCGCATTATTTTGCCAGAGCGAGTCTTAGGCAGGCCGGGCGCATGTTGAACGAGGTCGGGCGACGCTATAGGGCCGATCTCCTTCCTCACGTGAGTAACGAGCTCTTTGTGCAGATCATCGCTCCACGGTTCGCCCGCCATCAAGGTGACGTAGCAGTAGATGCCTTGCCCCTTGATGTCGTGCGGATACCCCACAACTGCAGTCTCGGCGACCTTGTGGTGGGAGTTGAGCGCAGCCTCAACTTCCGCAGTGCCAAGTCTGTGCCCCGAGACGTTGATGACATCGTCCACGCGGCCGGTAATCCAATAGAACCCGTCCTCATCGCGGCGACATCCATCGCCAGTGAAGTACTTGCCCGGATAGGTGGAAAAATAAGTCTGCACGAAACGGTCGTGATCCCCAAACACGGTGCGCGACTGAGCGGGCCAACTATCGAGAATGACGAGGTTGCCTGAAGCCGTGCCCTCGATGACCGTGCCCTTGTCGTCCACAATGGCGGGTTGAACGCCAAAGAAAGGTCGCGTGGCCGAGCCCGGTTTCAATGCGGTTGCGCCGGGCAGCGGCGTAATGAGGACACCGCCCGTTTCCGTCTGCCACCAGGTATCGATTATGGGGCAACGCCCTTTGCCAACAACATCATGGTACCACTCCCACGCCTCCGGATTAATTGGCTCACCGACTGACGCAAGCAATCGCAGCGAGGAGCGATCCGTGCGTTTCACAAAGTCATCGCCGGCGCCCATCAGCGCGCGAATTGCTGTTGGTGCGGTGTAGAAGGTATTGACGCCCCATTTGTCGACGACGTGCCAGAAGCGTGACATCGTTGGGTAGTTGGGGACACCTTCGAACATTAGTGTCGTCGCACCATTGGCGAGCGGGCCATAGACGATGTAGCTGTGACCTGTCACCCAACCCACGTCAGCCGTGCACCAGTAGATGTCGCCGTCGTGGTAATCAAACACATACTGATGCGTCATTGAAGTGTAGACGAGGTATCCCCCTGAGGTGTGGACCACGCCTTTGGGTTTACCCGTGGAGCCCGATGTATAGAGGATGAAAAGTGGATCCTCCGCGTTCATTTCCACCGGCGGGCAATCACCCGAAACGTTTAAGAGCTCTTCATGGAGCCAATGGTCGCGACCTTGTACCCAGGGAACTGAGTTTCCCGTCCGGCGCACGACGAGGACCGTATCACCGTCCCTGCCCGCCTTTTTCAGCGCCTCATCTGTGTTCTTCTTTAGAGGGACGGTCTTGCCGCCGCGTAGCCCCTCATCTGCAGTAATGATGAGCTTCGAGTCAGCACCAACGACTCTGCCGGCGAGACTGTCGGGCGAAAATCCACCAAACACGATGGAGTGGACGGCGCCAATGCGCGCGCACGCGAGCATGGCGTAGGCCGCCTCGGGAATCATAGGTAGGTAGATGGTAACGCGATCGCCCTTCTCGACCCCTAGCGCCTTTAGTACGTTGGCGAATTTGCAAACCCGGGCGTGCAGTTGCTTGTAGGTAATTTTCTCGTCCTGGGTGGGGTCATCGCCCTCCCAAATAATGGCGACCTGATCGCCGCGCGTCTTGAGGTGGCGATCGACGCAATTGGAGCAAACGTTGAGTGTCCCGTCGTCAAACCATTTGATTGAGACGTCTGGGCTTGGTCCAAATGAGGTATTCTTGACCTGGGTGTAGGGTCTGATCCAGTCGATGCGCCTGCCCATTTCGCCCCAAAACTCGACAGGGTCTCTGACCGACCGCTCATAAAGGCTGCGATACGCTTTGTCGTCGATCCACGCGCGAGATGCCCACTCAGGCGAAACAGGGTAAACCTTATGAGACATCGCTCAACTTCCTCCCTCAACGCTTTTTATTTGAGGCGATTATGTTCGAGCGAACATGCATTCGCCAACTCGCCGTTGGTCTAATAAGACAAGTTTTTACCTGCGGCGGTCAAACACCCATTAGACCAATAATAGCACCTTGCAGAAGGAGCACGCCTAGCCAATGACCTCCGTCAATTAGCGTCAGCTCGCGCTTGGCACCCTGAAATGCGTGATTAGTGGCCAAGGTCGTGACCACGAAGCCCAACCAGATCAAGGCCGCCGAGATGACCCCGTTGCGAAAGGTGACCTCGTCCGTGCCCAAGTGGCCGATTATGCCAGCCAGAACCCAGGCCATGATGAGCTGAGCGATGAACGAGAGAATAAAGGGAGCAGGCGAGTTAGCTTGAGCCCGAAGTTCTTCTTCCGTCTTACCGACGGCCGCGACCCAGGCCTTGGGGAATAAAACACCGTACCAGAGCCAGCCGAACAGGAAGCTGATGGCCGCCGCTATAACTATGGCAAAGTAATTCAGCCCCGCAAATTCCATGACGCTTCTCTCCATCTATTCTTTTTTTTGAACTACCAAGCTTAACAGAAACACCTCTGCGCGTCCGGTTCTGGGATCGCTCAGTGCAGCTTAGAGCCTCGCCAAACAGTCGTTTTTTTTAGATCGACGTCTTCTAATTCGCGGGCGACAGGGACCTGATACTCGGCGACCACCTCGAAGCGGCCCGTAGGAAAGTAATTGCGCTGTGGATCGCCTACGAGGATGAGAGCACTATCAGGCGCGGCCTCGATGAACTTCAACACTCGGCTGGCAAGCTCGCGCTCATAGAACAGGTCACCAACGAGGATCACATCAAAGGTGTTGGGGGGATCTTCACCAAGAAGATCATCGGCAGTCGTATCGATTGTAGTGGCATTAGCGACCGCGTTGAGACCTATCGCGACAAGGGCCAACGTATCAATGTCGCAAGCAAGGACTGACGCGGCTCCTGCCTTCTTGGCTGCGATGGCCGAAAGCCCAGAACCCGAGCCGAGATCCAGCACGCGCCTGCTCTTAACCAGCTTAGGATTGTCGAGAAGATAGCGTGCAAGCGCTTGACCGCCCGCCCAAGCAAACGCCCAGTAGGGTGGCGGCACATTCATTTCACCGAACTCTTCTTCCGTCTTCTGCCAGATAGGCAACGACTCCTCGGCCAGGTAAAGCTGGATCACTGACACGAGCGGGGGGTTGAGGAGCTTGGTGTTCGCGCGAATGAAGGCTTCAGCCGAGGTGCGGTCGGTAGCCGGGCGCGGTGTAAGACGTAACAGCTTCATCCTTTAAGTTTCTTTAGTTTGAGCCCGCCCATGCGGCAGACCTCTTTCCACTCCGCGGCCGTTACTGGCTGCACGGAAAGCCGCGAGTTGGCAACAAGCGCCATCTTCGCAAGTTTGCTATTTTCCTTGACGGCAGAGAGCGATACAGGGCTAGGCATGTCTGCAACGGCGCGCACGTCGACACACTCCCAAGTGCCAGTGCCATCTTTGGGATCGGGATGTGCCAGTGCGGAGACCTCAAGAACGCCGACGATTTCCCTTCCGTCATTTGAGTGATAGAAAAATCCGAGCTCGCCGAGCTTCATAGCGCGCATATTATTGCGTGCTTGGTAGTTGCGCACGCCGTCCCATGGCTCGCCAGCCCGCCGGCGCGACTTCAGCATCTCCCAAGAGAAAACGTCCGGCTCCGACTTGAATAGCCAATAGGCGGGCATTCTCTAGTCCTCTGCTTTCAGGGGGCGTTGCATTAGACTGGCAACGGCGTCGGGTACTCTGGTACGGCCGTCCAAAATATCGCAAACAGCCGAACAAATGGGCATCTCGATGCCCTTCTCAGCAGCAATGCGTTGCACAGCGGTAGCGGTATAGACGCCCTCGGTCACGGAAGTTCGGCCTCCCAGAACATCATTGAGACTTTGACCTTGGCCCAATGCACGGCCCAGAGACATGTTTCGTGACTGCGTACTTGCGCACGTTAGAATGAGGTCACCGAGACCCGAAAGTCCAATGAGCGTTTCCGACCGTGCACCCAATGCCTCGCCAAAACGGCGCAGTTCGGCGAAACCTCGGGTGACCAGCGCGGCGTGCGCGTTCGCGCCAAGTCCCTGACCATCTACGATACCGGCGGCAATCGCCATTACGTTTTTGAGTGACCCACCAAGCTCAACACCTACAAGATCACTCGTCCAGTAGAGTCGGAACTGAGGATTGCTGAGGCACTCCGCTAGAAGCCGGCCGAGCGGCTCGTCGGCACAGGCAATGGTGAGAGCGGCCGGCAGACCACGCGCCACTTCCGCTGCAAAGCTCGGGCCCGACAGAACGGCTTGCGTAGCCTCCGGCAAAACTTCTGTTATGACGCTGCCCATCAGTTTGCCGCTAAGCTGCTCTATCCCCTTTGCACACAACACGAGGGGCTGACCGGCGCGAAGATGGGATTTGAGACCTTCGGAGACAGCGCGCACGTGCTGTGCGGGCGCGACCATGAGAAGCACGTCGCAGGTTGCGACGTCGGTTAGCGTGTTGGTTGCACGAATAGCAGAATCGAGCGGCACGCCTGGAAGAAACGCTCTATTGAAATGCTTGGTGTTTATTTCTTGGGCCACGGCAGGCTCGCGCGCCCATAAGAGCACGTCGCGGCCTGCACACCGCAGCGCCTGAGCAAGCCCCGTGCCCCATGCTCCGCCGCCAATAATGCCAACGCTTTCGATCCTCACAAACTCTCCCCGTGTGTAACCGCACTGGCAATGTCTAGCACGTTAGCGCTTATGCCTTCACCCCCGCTCCGATGGCAGGCGGAGCTTTCTCATCCAAGGGCCAACGGGGGCGTACAGGCGCATCGAGTGGGTCCGTTTGCCCAAGCGCTAAGCGCTCCGCGCCCGCCCAGGCGACCATGGCTGCGTTGTCGCTGCACAGGTTCATGGGCGGCGCATGAAAGACGAAGCCACGCCTCGATGCGAGATCGCGCATGGATGCCCGCAAGCGCTCGTTGGCGGCGACACCTCCGGCGACAACAAGGTGATGCGGACCGTCCTGCCCAATGCGCTCGATCATTATATCCATGGCCCGCGCGCACCGGTCCACCATCGACCGGATGACCGCGGTTTGGAACGCGGAGGCAATGTCGGCAACATCTTGCTCCTTCAGCGGCGCCAGCATCTCGGCCGTGCGGCGCACCGCCGTCTTGAGACCTGCAAAGGAAAAGTGCGGCTCGGCGCGACCAACCATAGGACTGGGAAGATCGAACCGCGCACCGTTGCCGGTGCGCGCCGCCTGCTCTACAGCAGGCCCGCCTGGGAAACCCAGCCCCAGCAGTTTGGCAGTCTTGTCGAAGGCTTCACCCAGCGCATCATCGATAGTGGTGCCGAGGCGCTCGTAGCGTCCGACGCCACGAACGATCAAAAGCTGCGTGTGACCACCTGAGACCAGCAGTAGCAGATACGGAGGCGGGAGCCCTTCAGTGAGACCGACAGTAAGCGCATGTGCCTCCAAATGATGAACCGCAACGAAGGGCAGCCGATGAGCAAGCGCGATCGCTTTCGCTGTAACAAGACCAACAATGAGCCCACCGATTAGACCCGGCCCAGCGGTCGCCGCAACCGAATGGAGTTTTGAATAGCTAATCCCTGCCTCTCGCATGGCTTCGATCGTCAGAAGGTCGAGACATTCTACGTGTGCGCGCGCGGCAATCTCCGGTACCACGCCCCCGTAGGGCCGATGGCGCTCCCATTGCGTACGCACAACATTGGACAAGATGCGGCCCTGGCCGTGGGAGGTGCGCAGAACAACGGCAGCCGCCGTCTCGTCGCAGCTCGTCTCCAACCCGAGAACTAAGCTGTCTTCAGCAGGCTTTTCCTGACGGTTATTCATAACTCTTTTAGGCGACACGCGTTTGCCTTCCCGACACGGCGCAGGCATTAATGGCGCCGCAATAAAGCCTTTCGCCTAGCACCTGGAGAGAACGGCTTGCAAGCAGAGAAGATCCGCATCGGCACGCGCGGCTCGCCCCTGGCGCTGGCCCAGGCGCGCGAGATACGCCGCCGTCTTGCCGAAGTTCATGATCTCAACGAGGATGATTGCGAGTTATGCGTCTTTAAGACTGCGGGCGATCGCCTCGTCGACCAACCACTTTCGCAGGTGGGCGGAAAAGGGCTTTTTACAAAAGAAATCGAACATGCGCTTCTTGCCGGCGAAATAGATCTCGCCGTGCATTCGACCAAAGATATGCCCACGATGCTACCGGCTGGCCTTGTCATTGGTGCGACCCCGAAGCGCGAAGACCCACGTGATGCCTTCATTAGCTCGCGATATGCCTCACTTGACGATCTGCCTTGCGGCACGATCGTCGGGACTTCCTCACTGCGACGACAAGCGCAAGTACTGCGCCAGCGCCCTGACCTACGTGTGCTGCAGTTTCGCGGCAACGTTGAGACCCGGTTAAGGAAGCTAGAAGAAAAGGTGGCGGATGCGACGTTTCTTGCGTGTGCGGGGCTCAACCGTCTCGATCTAAGGCAGCACATCAAACAAGCCATGAGCCCTGAGGCAATGTTGCCCGCTGTGGCCCAAGGCGCAATCTGCATCGAGGTACGCAACGGCGACGCTGGCACTGCGCGTCTCATTGCGCCGCTCAACGACGCCGATACGGCGCTTTGCATTGCCGTGGAGCGTGCTTATCTTACCAAGCTCGATGGCTCGTGCCGCACGCCGATCGCAGGTTTAGCCGAGCTGAGCGATGGAACACTTCGATTTCGCGGCGAGATTCTAACTCCCGACGGCTCGCAAAGCCATGCCACAGAGCGCTGCGGTGCGCCAGAAACAGCGGTGCGCTTGGGCGAGGAAGCGGCGGCTGAGCTGCTCAATCGTGCTGGCCCCGACTTTTTCCGGGCACTAGCTTGATGCACGTTCTCGTCACACGAGCAGAACCCGACGCCTCCGAGCTCAAGGTGCAGCTCGAAGCGCTTGGCCACACGGTGACGGTCGAGCCGCTCTTGCAGATCGAGTTCATGCCGCTCAAGGCTGGAGCATTTAAGAGCGCACAGGCCCTCATCGCGACAAGCCGCAACGGGTTGCGGGCGCTAGCCGCAAACGCTATCCCACCCCACGCACTCAAGTTGCCCATTTTCGTTGTCGGCCCAGGCACGGCCGAGCTTGCCCGCACCTTGGGATTCGCGCGCGTCATTGAAGGATCTGGGACAGCCGGCGATCTCGTGCCGCTAATTGCGGGCCAGATTGAGCCGGCTAGGGGGGCCGTTGTGTACTTAGCGGGCGAGACATTTGCCTTCGACTTGAAAGCTGCATTGGAGAACCAGCGAATTTCCGTAAACAAGGTGATCGCCTACCGGGCCAAGCCGTCCCAAACGCTCACCGCACGGACGGCGCAGATGATTGCAGACGGTCTGCTCGATGCCGTAATTTTAATGTCGCCGCGCACGGCCGCCATATTTACTCAGCTGGTCTCAGCCGCAAGGCTACAGGACAGCGCCCACCGTCTTGCATACTTGTGCCTTTCAGAGGCGGTAGCGCAAGGCCTTCAGGACCTGGGGCCGGTCCGCGCCGAGGTCGCCGCCAAGCCAAATGCTGACGAAATGCTCAGGCTCGTCGAACGGGTGGAAACACAAGCGCCAGGCGTGTAATTTAGCTTCCAAAATGTGCAAATATTTTCGGGTCGCGACACAACCGCCCGGCTAGAGGGAACTGCTGTGCCAACAAAGTTCCGGAATTTGAGGTCTCATGACTGATAACAAGAATGACCCCCGTAAGGATAAGCCCCGCCCAAGTAAAGTGGGAAGCATGCGGCCGCATGCGACCCTCGATTTGAAGGCAACGGAGGTTGCGTCAAAGCCGGGCGAAGACAAGAAAGCTCCCAACGCTCCCGGAACGCCTAAGGCAAGCGCCGAGAGCAGAACTGCACCGGGCAAGCCGCAACAGACAGCAAAAAGCGATCCACCGAAATCCTCGGCACTAGGAGGAACGACAACCGCGGCCAAAGATCAATCGGCACCGAAACCGCAATCCAAGCCGAATGCTAGCGCCGAATCGGGTGGTTTTCTTACGAGCGGATTCTTTTCTCATCTTGCGGCAGGCTTGGCCGGCGGCATCGCTGCGTTGCTTGCTGCCGACTTATTGGCGACGCAGCTCGGGCTCTCTGGAGGAAAACAAAGCGAAACGACGCGAGTACTTCAACAGCGCATTTCGACGCTCGAAGAAAAAGCCAACAAGGGAAGTGAGGCGTTAGAACTGGGCCCCAGACTTGCCGCGGCGGAGACCAGAATCGGCAAGCTCGATGCATTCGGCAAACGGGTCGACGAACTGACCAACGCCCAGGGCAAGCTCGCCGGAGAGGTAACATCGATCACCAAAGCGCTCAGCACGCAGGGCGATGCGCGGAGCACTCAGGAGCGCGTAGCTAAGCTTGAGACGCAGCTTCAGACTCTCGCCGCAGCGGCAGAGCACGATCCTCAGGCCGGCCCCCTGCCCCAACTAGCGGCCGTGACGGGTAAGATCGCAGATCTAGAGTCGACGATTAACACCCAGCTTGACGCGCTACGTAGTGGCATCAATACCGAGATCGACACTCGTCTTTCCGCGGTAAGCGAGGCCAGCGAGGCAGCAAAGTCGGGCACGCAGCGTATCGACCGCGAACTGGCAACGCTCAAGGCCGACGAAGCGCACCTCACCACGCGCCTTAATTCGCTGAAGTCAGAAAACGACCGCACCGGTTCGTCGTTGCAGATGATGCAAAATGAACTTGTAGCGCTAAAAACTAATCTCGACGCCAAGCTCAAGTCGCTGGCTAAGTCATCAGACGTTTCTTTGGCCGTAAGCCCTCTTTCCGATAGACTGACGTCGCTGGAAAGTGATGTGCAAAGTGTCGTCGAGAGTGAAGATGACCGCAAGGCCATCGCGGAGCGCATCGTCCTGTCGCTAGAACTCGGCAACCTTAAAC
>JAUVPN010000120.1 GCA_030598645.1 Hyphomicrobium sp.
TCGGAGAGCTGTTCCGATTTCTCAATAGAGACGGTGCCCACGAGCATAGGCTGCCCGCGCCGCCGGCAATCGGCAATCGTCTGCACGATCGCGGCAAATTTTTCTTGCGCCGTGCGATAGATCTCGTCGTCGTCGTCGACGCGGCTCACTGGCAAGTTCGTGGGAACCTCGACGACATCTAGCCCGTAAATATCCATGAACTCGCTTGCTTCCGTCGCGGCTGTGCCGGTCATGCCGGAAAGCTTGTTGTAGAGCCGGAAATAGTTTTGGAAGGTGATCGAAGCAAGCGTCTGGTTCTCGGGCTGAATCTCGACATGCTCCTTGGCTTCGAGCGCCTGGTGCAAGCCTTCCGAGTAGCGCCGGCCCGGCATCATGCGGCCCGTGAACTCGTCGATAATCATTACCTGGCCTGATTTGACGATGTAGTCGCGATCACGGAGGAAAAGTTTGTGCGCCTTGAGCGCCGAATTGACATGATGGACCAGGGCAACGTTCTCAATGTCGTAGAGCGAGCCTTTCATCTGGCCAGATTCTTGTAGCATTTTTTCGACTTGCTCGTTGCCGACATCGGTGAGCGACACCTGGCGCTGCTTCTCATCGAGTTCGAAATCCTCGCCCGTAAGTTGGGGGATGATCCCGTCGAGTGCGGTATAAAGCTCGGAGCGATCCTCCAATGGCCCCGAAATGATGAGAGGTGTCCGAGCCTCATCAATCAGAATTGAATCGACCTCGTCGACGATTGCAAAGCCATGCTCGCGCTGCACCATCTCGTCTCTGTGCATTTTCATATTGTCGCGCAGGTAATCGAAGCCAAGCTCATTGTTGGTCCCGTACGTGACGTCGCAGGCGTACTGCGCTTTGCGCTCCTCGTCGTCAATATCGTGCACGATGCAGCCAACGGTGAGACCTAAGAACTTGTAGATCTCACCCATCCACTCTGCGTCGCGGGAGGCAAGATAGTCATTAACAGTGACGACGTGCACGCCGTTACCCGTCAGCGCATTGAGGTACACGGGCAACGTGGCAACGAGCGTCTTGCCCTCGCCGGTCTTCATCTCGGCGATATTGCCCTCGTGTAGGACCATGCCGCCTATGAGCTGCACGTCAAAGTGGCGTTGACCCAGCGTGCGTTTCGCGGCCTCACGCACGGTAGCAAAAGCTGGAACGAGCAGTTCCTCCAGATCGGTTCCTTCGCGAAGCTGTTGTCGGAAAGTTTCCGTGCGCTCCCTTAGTTCAGTATCGCTCAAGGCAGCGACCTCCGGCTCAAGAGCGTTAATGGCCTCCACGCGAGGCCGATAACCTCTGACCATGCGCTCGTTCGAGGTGCCGAAGATTTTTGACGCAAAGCCGCCAATCTTGGAACCGATCGAGGAGCCAATAGTGGAACCAAACGTGGAAAGGGAGAGCATGCAAAAAATCCTATTGTCCCAGCGGGCGTAGAATGGGCGCCCTGTACGGCAAAACCATGCCTACCTCAGAAAGGCGTCGTGTCCACCGTCGACGGACCGCCCCCCAAACTTAAGGGCAGTCGCGGCCCTTCTTGGATGCGCCTTTGGCAGCCCAATTCCTGCCGGCGGCGGAGAGATAAGGACCGCACCACGGGATTGTCAACGCACTGGAGGCCCACTGGGCACGGCTTTCGACCCCGAAACGTTCACCAACTGTCGAATTCTTAACTTGGCAGAGGTCGGCTGGACAACTATCCATAGGGCGCAAATGACCACCGCCTGCGAATTATCCTCTACACACGATTTATTGGAAGCGCGGATTGTGATGCTCTCATATCAGCATCCACCCACACCTCGAAGATAAAGGACGTCGCCCGTGTTCCCTAAAAAGCGTTCGTTCGTCGCTGCTGCCATGCTTGCTCTTGCCGCCTTTGGAGCGAGCTATGACACTAGCTCTGCCCAAGATGCCAAAGTCGTTGCCACGGTCAATGGCAAGGTGATTACCGAGGCAGACATGCGCTTCGCCAACGCCGAGCTTGGACCCCAACTCGGCGACATTCCCGAAAACGTCAAGCGTCGGGCACTAGCCGAATACCTCATCGACAATGCACTCTTCGCCGAAGCGGCTATTGCTACGAAATTGGCGGACGATCCCGCGTTCGAGGAACAGATGCAATACCTCCGGCGGCGATTGCTGAGAGAGCAGTACTTCGAAAAGCAACTGAAGGGTGCCGTCAGTGAAGCCGACGCCAAGAAGATCTACGACCAACGAGTGGCCCAACTGAAACCCGAAGACGAAGTCGAGGCGCGCCATATACTCGTCGATACCGAAGACAAAGCCAAGGAGTTACTGGCTAAGATCAAGGCAGGCGGCGACTTCGCTGAACTCGCCAAAGAGAACTCGGCCGACACGGGCTCCAAGGAGAAGGGCGGCATGCTGGGTTATTTTGGGCGCGGGCAAATGATCCCCGAGTTTGAGAAGGCGGCGTTCACCATCACAAAGGGCCAAGTCTCCGAACCCGTGAAAACGACTTACGGCTGGCATATCATCAAGGTGGAGGATCGTCGTCGCAAACCGCCGCCAGCCTTCGACGAGGTCAAGGAGACCATCATGAACTCATTGGCGGTGGTTAAGGCTCAAGAGGAAGCAGCCACCCTGCGTAAGAAGGCAGAGGTCGAATACGTTGACGCCGACATCAAGAAGCAGGTCGAGGAGCAGGACAAGAAGAAGGCGGACGAAGCCAAAACCAATGCCTCCAAGCCCGAATTGGCTCCCAAGCAGTAGCGGCACTTACTAATCTCAGCTATTGCGCCGGGCAGCTTGATCTGAGCGGGCCGACCTGTTTCGTGTGGCAGATCTTGTCGCCCACTCCGCGGAGAACAGCCATGGGCAAGGCCCCCTCTGTTTCGCCGTTCGCTCCCGAAAAAATTCCTGACGTTCCATCGGTTCCAGGCGTCCGCTTAGCAACAGCCGAGGCCGGTATTCGCTATAAGGGTCGCACTGATTTGCTGCTGGCGGTCCTTGATCCCGGCACAGTGGTGGCCGGCGTCTTGACGCGATCCAAGACGCGCTCCGCCCCCGTCGAATGGTGCGCAACCCAGTTACAAAATGGATGTGCTCGCGCGCTCGTCGTGAACGCTGGAAACGCGAATGCCTTTACGGGAATGAAGGGGCACAAGGCGGTCGAGACCACGATCAAGGCCGCCGCGGAAGCTGTAGGCTGTCCGGAGATCGAAGTTTTTCTGGCCTCGACCGGTGTCATTGGAGAACCCATGGACGCTGGCCGTTTCACGCACCTTCTTGAGCAGCTTGCACAGGACGCCGCACCTCACGGGTGGCAAGCAGCGGCTCAGGCGATCATGACGACGGACACTTTTCCCAAGCTCGCGACACGTACGGCAAAGATCAGCGACACGCATGTGACACTCAACGGTATCACTAAAGGTGCAGGCATGATCCAACCTGATATGGCGACCATGCTGTGCTTCGTCTTCACGGACGCTGCGATTGGGCAGGCCGCATTACAAAAGCTGGTGGGGCAAGCAGCCGATCGCACATTCAATTGTGTGACCGTTGACGGCGATACGTCGACGAGCGATACCCTCCTTGCCTTTGCCACCGGAGCAGCCGCAGAGCGCGGTTGTCCGCATATCGCCGACCCTGAAGACACCAAGCTCCAAGGCTTTTCCACCGCATTGCACGAACTATTGGAAGAATTGGCGATTCTCGTCGCCAAGGACGGAGAGGGGCTTACAAAATTCGTCACAATTGAGGTGGAAGGGGCTGAGGATGATCGCGCCGCGCGCAAGATCGCGCTGTCGATCGGAAACTCGCCCTTGGTGAAGACCGCCATGGCCGGCGAGGACCCAAACTGGGGACGCGTTGTCATGGCAGTAGGCAAGGCGGGCGAAGCGGCAGACCGCGATAAGCTTGCCATCTGGTTCGGTGATACGCTAGTCGCCAAGGATGGAGAACGAGCACCCTGCTACGTGGAACAAGCGGTGGCCCAGTATATGAAGCAAGCGGAGATTAACGTGCGTGTGGATGTCGGCATCGGCCGGGGCCGCGCCACCGTGTGGACCTGCGACCTGACGCACGGCTACATCGAAATAAATTCTGACTATCGTAGCTAGGATCGCGTCGCGATAGCTCGCCCCACAACACCCGCTATGACCTTAGGATAGGCTAGCATCCCGCATGGGAGCTTTTAAGTCGTTCCCCTACTGCCCATGAACGGCTTCTGGGCCGCATTGTTGATGCTGAGCCACGCTGCCGTGAGGGCATCTACAATCGCCGCGACCCAGGGGACTATGAACCACCATTCCAAAGTTTCGGTCCCGATAAACCATCCGCCCCAGCCCGTGAAGACAATTGCGGTTAGTGCGCTGACTACCGCGTCCCACTGAAGTGCTGAAACTACAGTCTCCCGACCCGTCACAGAAAAGAACTCGCCGACGAGCCAAAGTGCGGACACAAGCACCATGAGCAAAAGCCAACCGTATACGGCTTGCGGGATCGGCCACGTGAGGACCGACGTCCGTAACACCAAGGCTGGTTCGTAGAATACACCCGCGAAATAAGCACAGGCCGCCAGCACGTAAGGAAATACCCAAATGCCCAGAATCGCCGTTTTTCGACCACTGGTCATTCGCGCTTCAGGTTGAATTCCAGCCTGCAACCCGTTCATGGGCTTTCTCCAAGTCGACCAAACCAACTTGCATTACGTCGCTGCCCCGACAGTCGCCTTAGGCTGCAGCAGCGTCACCAAGATCACGCCGACTATGATCAAGCCGGCGCCGGCATAATGGTACCATTCGATGGATTCTCCGAGGATCAACCACGCGAAAATCGCGGTGAAGACCATTTGCGTATAGAGCAAGGTGCCCGCGCGCAAAGGACCAAGGATGTCGATACTCCAATTAAAACAAAGGTACATCAAGGCACCACCGGGAATAGCGGCATAGAGCAGAACCATGTAGCCCTTAAAGGCTAAGTTTCCGTGCTCGCCGTTCCACACCTCCCAAAGATAAAATGGCAAGGTGGATAAGGCTCCAGCGCAGAGCAATACGAAGAGAAGCGGCAACCTATCCAGTTCGAATTTAGCCCGCTTGAGGAGGACCGTATAGCAGGCAAACATCACGGACCCGGCAACCACAAGCAAATCGCCATACCCCAACTTCAAGCCCAGCAATTTTGCAAGGCTTCCATGTACAGCGATTATGACAATTCCCAAAAAGGCGATAGCGGACCCGATAGCCTGCCAACCATTCATGCGCTCGTGGATGACAAAGTGGGCGAGAACCATTGTGATGATCGGTGTTGTGGCAAAAATGATCCCGGCGTTGACAGCGCTGGTATAGCGCAGCGCCGTAAACATAGTTCCCTGTGTGAGACCAAGCCCAATCGCACCGATGAATAGCGCCTCAGGCCACCGCGTACGAAGGAAGTCCATGATCGCGTGGCGGTAGCTCATGACAAACGGCAAGAGGACGATCGCCGACAGGAAAACACGCCAACAACAGAGCGTCCAAGGGGGCACTTCATCGCCACCCAATTTGACAGCGACGAAGACGCCTCCCGCAAGCGCCCACGTTAATAGGCCGACAGCATACCCAACTGCATCCGGTTCACCCGGAACGTGCCCTTTTTCGCCAATCGCATGTGAGATCGACCAATAATATGATCCCATGACCTCACCCCACTGTTGCAACTTTGCGAGAACCTTGGACGCATCGCTTGATGCGAGTCAACGGCTTCATCTACGAGTGATGACCTCGCTGTGAGCTCAAAACCGATCAAGGCCACGTCGATCGTTTGGCGTTCCTTTTCAGCCAATCATCTTATTCCAAAACGCGGCGATGCGGTCTGTGAACATCGCAGTCTGACCGGTCGTATTCGTGAGCAAGAATGTGATGACAGCAACCGTCGCAACAGGGAATACAACACGCTGTATTAGAGCGACGAACCAGCTGAAGACCCTGCTCTTCCTTTGCCACAAATTATCTTTGAGTATCGACAGTCCGATCATAAGACTCACGGCAGCGTAGGTCATCATGAAGATCTTGTCCGACAATGTCGCCTGATCGGAATCAACCTTAGGCAACGCAAGGTAGAGCGCGATTGACGACAGCAGCGCCGTCACCTGTATCGCCATAATGGAGTCAAAGCGTCCGTGGGGCAGATAAACTGAGAAATATGTAACGAGCAGAATGAACGCGAGTGGCACAACAACACGCAAGTAGTAGTCGACAGCAATGCGCTTGACGACCCATGTTGCGTTGAACTTATAGAATGGCACGATGCGTCTTTCGCTCAGCGTAGCGCCTATTGTGGGGATGATATCCTGATCTGATCCCACATATTGCTCCACCAGATGCCAACCGTCCGCGGCGACGTCTGATTGGCGAGTGTTTTGTGCCGACGGCTGGATGAGGAACGATTGCTCCGCACTCGCTGGCTGGAACGACACCGAGAGGCGCTGGGTATCGAAGGGGTAACTGCCAAGATCGGGCTCGAACACGAACTTACCAGATACCTTGTAGAGCTTGACACCGGCAGAGAAATCGGATGCCCCAAGGCCGTTGTGTATCTCTCGCACGCTGACCAGACGGCCCTCACCCGCCTGCGACCGGTACGCATTTGTGAATTCGATATTTTCGATGCCGATGCGATCATCTGCGCTTTTCATCGACAGATAGAATTCTGCGTCGAAGCTCCGGTCGTTGGTATCGATCCGGGACAGGTTAATGAGGTCTATGGACGTGTAGACTGTCGGGCTGCGCTGAAGCGTGCCGTTGATGCGGCGGTATTGTACAGGCGCAAGAATAGGGGCGTCATCGCCTATCGCCTTGCTCAAGATCAGCGTGTCATCTGCAGCCGTTCGGTCAGTTGTGAAAGCCCAGTCCTGCCATAGTCCCTTAAGGACGTTACGGCCCTCGACAAAGTTGCGTAATCTGGTCCCAATGTGACGACGCAGCTCAGAGATGTCGGCAGTATCCGGCGCCGACCGTGCGGCTTCAATCACGAGCTGCAACATATCGCGGTATTGCGTGCCCCGACCGACGGCGCGACGGTTAGCGCCATCGAATAGTTGCCGCGGCGGGGCGTCCGGACGCGCATCGCACGTTCCCGACTTCCAGCCTGCTGCATCTTTGTTTCGGATATCATCGAACACCCAGGTGTCCTGGCGTGAGCGCCAAATCCTCTGCCTGAGGCGCTCACTATAGACGTTGGGCACCCCTTCACGAGCAATTTGCGACATTGTGCCGGCGTATCCTTGCGGCCCGAGCCGGTTTGCAATGCTCGATATGCGTCCTAGCAGCACAAACACAGGGGCATCAATACCAGCTTCCGTGAGCTGGTTGAGCAGTGTTGCGCTCGGCCCGCTATGGATTGACAATAAAATGAGATCCGGGTTCTGGCGTTTGATCTGTTCGACGACAGGGGCGCTAGCCTCGGGATCCAACTTGTAATCACGGACCGGAACCTGATAGCTGCCTGCGAGCGCAGGGCCACCGGGAATATCCTTCACACCGTCACCGAGCGCGAAACTATAGAGATCGTCATCAAGACCAACAAAGACTGGTCGACCATAACCGCCCGCGGCAATGATTTTCCGCACGACTTCTAATTCATTGCGCACGGAACTCGCCATTGTGAAAACATTTGGGTAATCGTGAAAGATGTTGTCGAGCGACATTTCGGTGATGAAGGGAATCGCCTTAGCTCGGATCTCCGGCCCCAACGCTTTGAACACAGCGCGACCTCGCGTTGAGCTTGGAACGCCGATCATTGCCATCATCGACGGATCATTGATGGCCTCCTTGACGTTGGCGACCGTCGTTTCGGCCTGTTCAAAATCGTCAAGAAACGTCAAA